>JALOSN010000268.1 GCA_025458415.1 Hydrogenophaga sp. | reverse complement strand
GGACAACTTCTTCGCCCTGGGCGGCCACTCGCTGCTCGCCGTGCAGGCGCACCGCGAAATCCGCCAGAGCCTGGGCACCAGCAAGCTCAGCATCACCGATATCTTCCGCTTCCCGGTGCTCGAAGCCCTGGCCCGGCACCTGGACGACAAGCCCGAGGACACGGCAGCCACCGCGGCCGAGACGGCCGAACGGGCCCAGCTGCGCGCCGATGCCATGTCGCGGCGGCGGGCGATGCGGGCGGGTCAGGGGACGCAAGGATAAGCATGGATACCACAGCCTCTGTGGACCTCGGCCACATCGAGAGCACCTTGCAGCCGCGGCTCGGATCTCATGCAGCCGTGGTCTGCTGCAGTGCCCTGTCTGGCGATGTCGATCACCTTACGCCCGACGAACGGGCCACGGTGGCCTGCGCGCTGATCCAGCGCCAGCGGGAGTTTGCATCCGGCCGCATGGCAGCGCGAGCTGCCATGCGGCGCCTCGGCGTCCCGACATCATCAGTTCCCTCCAACCTGGACCGTTCGCCGCGCTGGCCCGAAGGACTGGTCGGCTCGATATCGCACTGCCGTACCGCCTGTGTGGCGGTCGTCGCGCAGAGTGGTCACTGGAGTTCGGTGGGGATCGACCTGGAGCCCGACACGGGACTGGCAAGCGAGTTGTGGAGCGCCATATGTACGCCGCAGGAACTGCAAAAGGTGTCACGCATGCCTGAGCACGATCGCTGCAGATGGGTGTTGCGTGTTTTTTGCGCCAAGGAGGCGTATTACAAGTGGGTCTACCCCCATATCAGGTCGATGCTGGACTTCCAGGACGTGAACATCGACATGGATGCATCCCTGGAAGACGGGGTATTCCGGGTCAACCCACTCGCGCCGCGAGCCCGCAACGCGACGCCAGACGGCCTCGAAGGCACCCTCATCTCCAGACAGGGGCTGGTCCTGAGCATGATGATTCACTGATGTCCACGGCCTATCCATGAAGAAAAACACGCTCGTGGTCGCGCCCAGCCTGGCGGCTGGCATCGGACAGCCCGGCCAGATCCGGCTGACCGGCAAGTTCATCTCTGGCATGCTCGCCTATGTTGATGATTGGGATGGGCCAGTTACGCTGCTGATTGAACCCGATCCGAACGCACACTCGGTCAACCTCGACGATGTATGGGTTGCAGTGGACGAACTGCCGTTCCAGGTGGTGGTTGCAAACTTCGATTCACAGCAGGCCAGGCAGACCATGGTCGAAGCCGCTGTGGTGATGGGCGGCACCGACCACCGCATGAACCACGCTGCGGCCACCTGCGCAAAGGCAAGGGTACCCTTTGTGATGGTTACGGAATACACCCTGAAAACCAGGCTGCAAATCGTCGATGCCGACGATGTTGTGTTCTGGCGGCGATGGCGTCGGCGGCAATGGGCAGTTGGACAGGAGAAAGCCATCGTCGCCTCGATCCGGCTTGCTGCTGGCCTGCAGTGCAACGGCACGCCGACGTACGAGGCATACCGGGACCTCAACCCCAACACCCTGCTGTACTTCGACAGTCGCGTGTCGCAGGACATGATTGCGGACCAACCCGGACTGGCCAACCGCAGACTTGCAACAGACGCTCAGCTGCCTCTTCGTCTGGCATTCAGCGGACGACTGAACGCCATGAAGGGCGCTGACCACCTGGTCAAAGTGGCTGTTTCGCTCCGGGAACTGGGTGTTCCTTTCCGATTCGACATTTACGGAGATGGCCCGCTGGCGAGTCAGATGTCGCGGGATATCCAGTCTCATGGGCTTGAGGGGATCGTCGTGCTGGGCGGCGTACTCGACTTCGCCACCGAACTCATGCCTCGTGTCCGGGAAGACATCGACCTGTTTGTCTGCTGTCATCGGCAGGGCGATCCGTCGTGCACCTATCTGGAAACCCTGGCATGCGGCGTCCCTATTGTTGGTTATGACAACGAAGCCTTCGCTGGCCTGCTCAGGCAATGCCCTGCTGGATTTGCTGTCGCCATGGACGACCATGACGCGTTGGCAAGGGAGATCGCCCGTCTGGCACATACACCACATGAGCTGCTGGCCATGGCCCAGGCCGGACTGGAACTTGCTCGCAAGCATACCTTCGAGTCAGAGTTCGCTGCCAGGATGAACCACATGAAGGCACTTCTGGCCGAACCCTCAGGAACGGTCAGGACCTGAGATTCCTGCCAATATGTCCACTGGGAGGGCGCAGCATGGTCAACAGAGTCTCGTCTCACGTCAGACGGTTGCTTCATCAACTGGGGGTGCCGGTCCGTTACGGCGCCCAGCGGTTTCGCGTCGCCGGCTACCACCCGGTGCGTTTTGCGACACCTGATGTCCACCATGAGGATTTTCTGTCCCATGTGCTCGCGCGCGTGCTCAAGGAGTTCCCAGGCACCTTTGTCGACGTTGGCGTGAACACCGGCCAGACCTTTACCAAGGTGCTGGCGATCGACCCGCAAAGACCTTATCTCGGCTTCGACCCGCAACTGTCCTGTTGCTTCAACGTCGAGCAGTTCATTCGCCTCAACAGCATGACGCGAGCCGAGGTGATCCCGCTCGCTCTGGGCGACAGCAACGGAATGCTCTCCTTCTTTTCCGATGGCGAAGTCGACGAATGCGCCAGTCTGGTCGACCGCGGCAGCCGGCATCAATCGCGAGCCGTCAGTCACGTTCAATGCCGCATCGGGGACGAGGTATTGCAGGAGCTACACGTGGCCTCCGTAGGCGTCATCAAGATTGACGTGGAGGGCGCCGAGTCGCGGGTGATCCGCGGGCTGAGGGGAACGCTGGCCCATCAGCGCCCAGCGCTGATCTTTGAAGTCCTGCCCAACTTCAGCGGCATCGGCCAGCGTGTGCGCCATGATGACGAAGCATGTAGGCGAAACCGGGCCAATGCGCAGGACATTGTCGAGGAGCTGCAACGTCTAGCCTATCGCCTGTTTCAGCTGGACGAGGAGACAGGAAATGAGCGTCAGGTCTCTGGCTTCGACCTTGACGACGTGGACCACTTCGGAGGCAACAACTACCTGGCCCGGCCCATCGGCGTGGGTGATTGAGGTTGCAATGGCTCCTTCAGTGCTCAGTGGAGGTCCGAAGCGAGCAGACGACGACGGCCGACAAGAGAGGATCAGGGGGTAAAGAAGTTGCAGGTGCCTCGATATAGAGGTGGACTCAGTCTGAGCGACCTGCTACACGAGCAGGCATCTGTTCTGGGGTCCCAAGTAGCCTACGCTTGGCTGGGTGACGATCTGGGCGTGTCCCAGTCCCTGAGCTATGCAGGGCTGTGGGGTTTGGCCAACCGCATGGGGGAGGAACTGCTGCAGCGCAGTGTGCCGGGTGATCGGGTCCTGCTGGCCATGGACAACAGCATGGACGCCGTCGTGATGTTCTGGGCCAGTATCGTCGCCGGTCTGGTTCCCATTCCGGCCCCCAGCCCTGACGCCTCAAGATCCACGTACGGCTTGCTCCGCCT
>JALOSN010000267.1 GCA_025458415.1 Hydrogenophaga sp. | reverse complement strand
GGGGCTTGCCGCTCAAGGTGGATGGCATTGTCGGCCCGGTCACCTGGTGGGCACTGACCCACCCGCGGGTGAATGTGGTGCCCCCCGAGGCCCCGGTGCCGCAGCGGCTGCCGGCCGGCGGCTCGGCGCTGGGCCGGGCCGCCCTGCGGGTGGCGCTGGCCGAGATGGCCGCCGGCGCCGGCGAGTCGGGCGCCAACAATTCGGGACCGTTCGTGCGCAAGTACCTCAACGGCATCATCAGCCCGCCGGCCGACTGGTGCGCCGGCTTCGTGAGCTGGTGCTACGACCAGCATCCGGCCGGTTGCCCCTATGGCTACACCCTGGGCGCTCGCGATGTGCTCCGGCGCTGCCGCTCCAGGGGCTGGGTCTATGACCACCGCAGCCAGGCGCCGCAGCCCGGCGACATCGTGGTCTGGCGGCGCGGTCCGGTGGACGGCTGGCAGGGGCATGTCGGGCTGGTGTACGAGTCCACGCCCGGCGGCATGCTCTACACCATAGAAGGCAACAGGGGCGGGTTTCCGGCGCGCGTGCGCCGTTTCAGCTACGTGCTGCGCAGCATGGACACGTTGCTGGGCTTTGCCCGCGTGCCTGGCTGAAGCGGGCCCCGTTCTGCTTCATGGGTGGACGGTGTCGCCCTCCAGCAGCCGCTCCAGCACCTCCACCCGGTGCCGGCGCGGTGTGGTGATGGCGTAGAAGCGCTCCTGCAGCGCGTCGGACTGGCCCACGGTCACCAGGGTGCCAGCGCGCAGTTCGTCCTGCACCACCACCTCGGGCAGTACCGTCAGCCAGCCGCTGTCCCGGGCGATCAGGCGCAGCATGGCCATGTCGTCCACCTCGGCGCGCAGGCGTGGCGTGACCCCGGCCGAGGTGCACATGGCATCGAACTGCGCGCGCAGCGCGTGGCGCGGGCCGGGCAGGGCGATGTCCAGGCCGTGCAGGTCGTGCGGCATTCGCAGGCTCATGGGCGCCCAGTGGCGAGACGGACCGACCAGCGAGATCGACTGGCTGCCCAGAAAACGGCAGTGCAGCGGCCGCTCGGTGTCGGTGGGCACGGTTTCGTTGGCCAGCACCACGTCCAGCTGGTGTTGCACCAGGCGCTGCACCAGACCCTCCAGCAGGCCGGACTCCAGCGTAAGCACCACCGAGGGGTCGGCCAGCAGAGGGCGGATCCAGTTCTCCTGGTAGTTGCGCGAGAGCGTGGCGACGCTGCCCACGCGCAGCCGGGTGATGCCGGCGGTGCTGCCCTGCAGACGGCCCAGCATTTCCTGGCCCAGGCCGAAAATGTGGTCGGCGTAGGCCAGTACCAGCTGTCCGGTGTCGGTCAGCACCAGGCGCCGGCCCTCGCGGCTGAAGAGGGCCTCCTCCAGCCGTTCCTCCAGCTGGCGGATCTGCGCCGAGACGGCCGATTGCGAGGTGTGCAGCTCTTCGGCCGCGCGGGTCAGGTGCCCCAGCTTGGCCACGCGCCAGAAGTAGAACAGGTGGTGGAAGTTGAGCTGCTCCAGCCGCATGGTTCACCTCGGGTGATGGATGGTATCGGATCATTTTATTTTTTCGAACGATGGACCGGCCAGAGGGTGGTGCAAAGTGGGCCTGTTCATCAAGGGTTCACGGTCGCGGTGGTGTAATGCGTCCGTTGTTGTCAGGAGGCTTGTTCATGTCGATTCAGTTGGCCAGGCGCTTTCACCGTGCCGCCTGGCGCCATCGCCGGTCTCAGCCGCGCAGCGCCGTGAGCGTGCAGGACCTGTTGCACCTGCATGGCGAGTCGTCGACCCCGGTGATCCTGCTCATCATGGCCACCTGCTGCCTGATGCCGGTGGGCGGTGTGGGCACCGTGCTGAGCTTTGCCATGGTGGCGCTGGCCTGGGGCTGGTGGCGCCAGCGTGAGACGCTGGCGCTGCCCGAGCGGCTGGCCCGGGTGCGGCTGAGTGAGGTGTGGACGCAGCGGGTGCTGCGCGGGCTGGCCTGGCTGTATGGCGTGACCGCCCGCTGGCTCAGGCCCCGCTGGGGCATGCTGACCCACCCGCGGGCCCGTATCGGGTGGGCGGTGTGGATCTGCCTCATGGCCTTCCTGATCTTCCTGCCCATTCCGTTCGGCAATGTGCTGCCGGGCATCAGCCTGATGCTGTTCAGCCTGGCGTGGATGTTCCGCGACGGCGCCGCGCTGCTGGTTTCCAAGCTGGTGGGGCTGGGCGCGGTGGCCTTTGCGCTGGCCTTCGGCAGTGCCGCCTGGGCCTTGCTCGAACGCGCCACCGGCTGGGTAATGGCGGCGCAGTAGGTCCGCTATTTGTTCTTTTTTAAAGAACATAATGTTCTGAACATTCTATTTTACAGAACGCCGATCGGTCGGCACCATCCGGTTCATCGTGTAGCTGGAGGGTGTGGCGATGGACGGACTGATCGGATGGAGCACAACGGCGGGCGGGATTGGGCTGGTGGCGGCCCTGGTTCCCACGCTGACGCTGCTGGTGGTGACGGCGCTGGCAACTGCCCGGGCGTGCGGGGCGTCGGCCATGAGCGTGGACGCGCCGGGCTTGTGGCGCGCTTTCATGCGGCTGGTAGCCTTGGGTGCGCCTTTTCCCGTGCTGGCGTTGTGGCTGGCCCCGGCGGCCGGAGCGGACGAGGCCTGGGTGCTGGCCGGCTGGCTCAAGGCTTCGACCCTGGGCCTGGTGCTGGCCTTGCTGGTGCAAGTGCTGGGCCTGGTGATCGGCGCCTTTTCGGCGCGCTACCTGCAGGGTGAGCCCGGGCAGCGGCGCTATGTGGCGGCGCTGGGCGGCGTGCTGGCCTCGGTGCAGTTGCTGCTGCTGGCCGACCACTGGCTGGTGCTGATCGGCGCGTGGGCGCTGGTGGGCGTGGCGCTACAGCCGCTGCTGTGCTTCTACCCCGAGCGCGCGTTTGCCCGCCTGGCCGCGCACAAGAAGCGGCTGGCCGACCGGCTGGCCGACGGGCTGCTGCTGGCCGCGGCGGCGCTGGCCTGGCAGGCGGTGGGCAGCGGCTCGCTGACCGAGCTGCGGGCCCACCTGGCCTCGGGCGAGGTGTCCATGGACTTGCAACTGGCGGCGGTGGCGCTGGTGCTGGCCGTCATCGTGCGGACCGCGCTGCTGCCGGTGCATGGCTGGCTGATCCAGGTGATGGAGGCGCCGACGCCGGTGTCGGCGCTGATGCACGCGGGGGTCGTCAACCTGGGTGGCTTTGTGCTGATCGGCTTTGCGCCGCTGCTGGAGCAGGCACCGCTGGCGCGCGGCCTGCTGGTGGTGTTCGGCCTGGCCACGGCGGTGCTGGCCGGCATGGTCATGCTCACCCGCATCAGTATCAAGGTCCGGCTGGCCTGGTCCACCGTGGCACAGATGGGTTTCATGCTGCTGGAGTGCGGGCTGGGCCTGTACACGCTGGCGGCGCTGCACCTGGTGGGGCATTCGCTGTACAAGGCGCACGCCTTCCTGTCGGCCTCGGGCGTGGTGCGCCAGACCCGGCTGCAGGC
>JALOSN010000266.1 GCA_025458415.1 Hydrogenophaga sp. | reverse complement strand
AGCAGCAGGGTCCCGCCGTCGGCCGCCTGGAACAGGCCCTTGTGGTTGGCCACCGCATCGGTGAAGGCGCCCTTGACGTGCCCGAACAGCTCGGACTCCAGCAGGGCCTCCGGAATGGCGCCGCAATTGACCGCCACAAAGGGTCGTTTGGCGCGGCGGCTGGCCAGATGGATGGCACGGGCCAGCAGTTCCTTGCCGGTGCCGCTGTCGCCGCGCAGCAGCACACTGGCATCGCCCTGGGCGATCAGGCGTGCCTCGGCCAGCAGGTCGGCCATGCGGTTGGACCGGCTGACGATGCCGGCCCGCCAGCTCCCGTCGGCGGTCGGGGCCGGACCGGCCGGTACCGACAGGGACAGCGCCTGTCCGATCTTGTCCAGCAACTCCCTGGCGTCAAAGGGTTTGGTGAGGTAGCCGAACACCCCGCGCGCCGTCGCCTCGACCGCATCGGGGATGGTGCCGTGGGCGGTGAGCAGGATCACCGGCAGCGAGGGATGCCGAGCCCGGATCTCGTCGAACAGCGTCAGTCCGTCCTTGCCGGGCAGGCGCACGTCCGACAGCACCAGCTGGGGACGATCGATGTCCAGCTGGCTCAGCGCGGCTTCGGCCGAACCGACCGCCGTCACCTGGTAACCGGCCGCGCTCAGGCGCATGGACAGCAGGCGCAGCATGTCCGGGTCGTCATCGACCACCAGCAGGCGGGCACGGGCGGCGTCCGGCTGGCTGGCGGTCATGGTGTCACCGGACGGGGAGCTGCGGGAGCGCCGTTGCCGCGCGGCCCGAGGCTTCGTTCGATGGCGCGCATGGCTTCCAGGCGCTCACCCAGCCGGTCGATGCGCCGCTGGGCATCGCGCAACTGCGCGGCGTGGCGCTCCAGCTGTTCTTCCAGCCGACGCTGGTTGGACAACATGCCGGCCAGCAGACGGGCCAGGGGGCGCAGCGTTTCGGCTTCGGTCGTGGCCGACGCCTGCACGCGCTGCAGAAGACCCAGCGCGCGTGCCGTCTCCACCGGTTGCTGCATCTGCATCAGAACCAGGGCGACCTGCATCTGCCGTGACGGCTGGTGGCCGGGTTCACCCAGGGCCTTGAGTTCGGCCTGCAGCTCGGGGAGCGCCATGGGCCGCACGCGCTCGGCGTAGGCCAGCGCCTGGTCCAGGCCGTCGATCGACTCGACGCAGGTCAGTTCGTCGTCCGTTGAGCCTGCCAGGGGCCTGACCGAGGTGTCGGCGACGCATTGGCCAGCCGTGGCCTGTGCGGGCTCCGG
This sequence comes from Hydrogenophaga sp., assembly GCA_025458415.1. GTDB lineage: Bacteria > Pseudomonadota > Gammaproteobacteria > Burkholderiales > Burkholderiaceae_C > Hydrogenophaga. Next base: position 2,237 of record JALOSN010000266.1, on the reverse strand, counting down.
CGGAGCGACCGGCATGACGATGGCTGGCGGAGGCGGCGCAAGCGCCGGTTCCGGGACGGGCCGTGCGGTGGCGCAGGCGGCCAGCAGGGCGAAGGACAGGACGGACAGCGGAAGACGGATCGGGTCAGGCAACATGGGGCAGTTCGATGCGGAAATGGGCGCCGCGTTCCGCGGCCACCAGCTGGACGCGACCCCCGTGGGCCTGAATGTACTCTTGGACGATCGACAGCCCGACACCGGTACCGCGCACGGTGTCTTCGGGCTGGCGGCGCCCCCGGTAAAAGGGCTCGAAAATGTAGGCCCGGTCCTGTTCGTCGATGCCCGGACCCTGGTCGACCACATCGATCTGCACCAGGCCCGGGACGCGGGCCAGGGTCACCTCCACCCGTGACGACGGAGGTGCAAACCGGGCCGCGTTGAGCAGCAGATTGCCGATGGCCGAGCCCATTTTTTCGGGGTCCAGCAGCATGGTGGGCGCTTCACCCACCACCCGGACCTGGATCTGGCGGGACTGCCAGCGCAGTCGCAGGGCCTCGACCTGTTCGTCGACCAGGGCGCGCAGGTCGGTGGTCTTGCGCTTGAGCTGCCGGGCTTCGAAGGCGGCGGCGTTGAACTGCAGCAGGGCCTCGATCTGCTCCTGCAGATGGTGGGTGTTGTGGCGCAGGATGCGCACCACCTCGGCCTGGTTCTCGTTCAGGGGGCCGGCCACGCCGTCGCCGAGCACGGCCACGCCTTCGTGCAGCGACGCCAGCGGGGTCTTGAGCTCGTGCGAGATGTGGCGCAGGAAGCGGGCCTTGTCCTCGTCCAGTTCGGTCAGGCGCAGTCGCAGCCACTCCAGCTGCTGTCCGACGCGCTGGATGTCCGGGGGGCCGGGGATTTCGATGCTGTCCGCCAGCCGGTTCTGGCCCAACCCGACGATCGCCTTTTCAAGCCGGCGCAAGGGCCTGGCGAGCCAGACCCCGAAGCCGACCGCCATCGCGGCCGACAACAGGATGGAGCCGGTCACCTGGATGGCCAGCTGCCGACGGCTGAGGTCCAGGCGGTCCTGCAAGGCGGTGTTGCGCTCGGCCATGATGGCCTGGACCTGCTGGGCGACGGTCCGGTTCAGCAGGTCCATGTCACGGAACGACTGGGCAATCAGGGGGTCCTGGTCCATGGCCGGCTCGACCGGTGCGTCCAGGTTGGCTGTGATCCGCGCCAGCTGATCACGCCAGCTGCGGGCGGTTTCGGCCGGCAGATCGTTGTCCTCCAGCCGGCGCAGGATGTCCAGCGCCTGGCGGGCACCCTCGTCATACTGCTGACGCAGCTGGGCATCGCGCAGGACCAGCGACTGCCGGGCCGCCCGCTCCATGGCAACGCTGCGCTCGCTCAGCGACTGCGCTGCGCTGGTCAGTTCCACCGCCTGGGCCGCGCTGGCCCGGCTCTGGGCCATCAACGACTCCAGCGAGAACAGGGCCCGCACGGCGGTGGCGCCGAGCAGCAGGCCGATCAGCAGGAAGGCGGCCAGCAGCAGCTGGGGGAACGAGGGACGGAGCCAGCGCATGCGGCGTTGGGCAGTTGCGGGTCTTGTGCCGGGTGCAGTCCGGGAGACGGGTCAGGCGGTCTCGCGCACCAGCACCTCGCCGCGCAGCGAGTGCGGCAGCGCCTGGGTGATGCGGACGTCGATCATCTGGCCCACCAGGCGGGCACTGCTGGGACCACCGTCGAAGTTGACGATGCGGTTGCACTCGGTGCGGCCCATCAGCTCGGCGGCGTTCTTGCGCGACGGCCCTTCGACCAGAATGCGCTGCACCGTGCCTTCGCGGCTGGCGCTGATGCGGCGCACGTTCTCCTCGATCGTGGCCTGCAGGTGCTGCAGGCGCTTGAGTTTCACCTCGTGCGGCGTGTCGTCGGGCAGGTTGGCCGCCGGCGTGCCGGGGCGCGGGCTGAAGATGAACGAGAAGCTGCTGTCGTAGCCGACGTCGGTGATGAGCTTCATCATCTTCTGGAAGTCTTCCTCGGTCTCGCCCGGGAAGCCGACGATGAAGTCGCTGCTCATGGAAATGTCGGGCCGGATCGCGCGCAGCTTGCGGATGGTGCTCTTGTATTCCATGGCGGTGTAGCCGCGCTTCATGGCCATCAGGATACGGTCGCTGCCATGCTGCACCGGCAGGTGCAGGTGGCTCACCAGCTTGGGCACCTTGGCGTAGGTGTCGATCAGGCGCTGGGTGAACTCGTTGGGGTGGCTGGTGGTGTAG
>JALOSN010000265.1 GCA_025458415.1 Hydrogenophaga sp. | reverse complement strand
CAGGCGGGGCCGGGTGCACCCGCTCGCTCATCCAGCGCAGCATGTCGATCCACATCTGCCGCATCTCGGCCTCCAGTGGCGTGCGAAAGGCACTGGGCAGTTCGATGGTGACAACCGGCATGCCCTTGTGCACGCCTCCGTAGTTGCCCAGGCTGCCCGGGAAGATGCCCACCTGGTCGAGGTACAGACGCCCCAGATTGGGTGGCGGGGTGCCCGGTCCGTCGAAGTCGAGCACACCGTAGGGCGCGTGGATGCTGACGATCAGGTCGGGCTGAAAGCGCTCCATCTCGTCGTGCAGGTAGCGCGTCTCGGGTTCGGACAGGGGGCTGGGGCCGGGCCAGCGCCGCGGGTCCTTGCGGGTGCGCTGCTCCCAGTAGATCTTGGCATCACGCGCCCAGTTGGGCGTCGGAAAATTGCGGTTGAGGTCGACCCCACGGGCGTTCATGCGCCGGGCCGGACGCGACATCAGGCCGTCCGGGTTGAGCGCGGGGATGAAACGCCAGTGGGCATTGGACGGGGTTTCGAGCGCGCGCTGGATCCAGTGCAGGGCCAGGGAAGCCGACGAGAGCTCGTCGCCATGCATGGCGCCGACCACCAGCACGCGGATCTGCGCATCCGGCGCCACCACATCACGGTGGTAGAGGGTGCGGCCCTTCACGGAGCGTCCGACCGTCGGCTTGAGCTGGGCATCGGCGCAGAGGCGGGCGCTGACATTGGGCAGCCGGGCGACGAACTCGCTGCACGGGTTGCTGCCGGGCACGTCGGCCAGGGGATGTCCGGGGCCGCGCGGCATGGCCGGCTGGGCGGCCACACCCAGGGCCCAGAGGCCCAGCAGGGCCGGCAGGCAGCGGAGGGGGGAAATCGCGGAGAACATGCGGCATTCTAGGAGCGAGGCGCCGGGCGCCACCGGCAGGCACCGGTCCGGACCGGTTGCCGGCGCCCGCGACGCGCAGAAAGTCCGGCCTCGTGTGCCAAACACACGTTCGGACCGGCCTTTGTCGGGTCACAGATCACATTCATGGCGCCGGCAATCGGTTAAGGTCTGCCCATGTCCGACCCCCACTTGCCCGTGCTGGACCCGGCCCTGGTGGCCAGGCCCCCCGATTTCTCGACGCGCGAGTTCCGCGCGTCGCTGGGCATGTTTGCCACGGGTGTGACCGTGGTCACCGCCCGCAGCACGGCGGGCGAATGGGTGGGGCTGACCGCCAACTCGTTCAATTCGGTCTCGCTGAACCCGCCGCTGGTGCTCTGGAGTCTGGCGCACACGGCCGCGTCAATGTCGGTCTTTGCCACCGGACTGCATTACGCCATCAATGTCCTGGGCGCCGACCAGCAGGACCTCGCCCTGCGGTTTGCCACCCGTGGCATCGACCGCTGGGCCGGGGTGGACTTCGTCGAGGGCGAAAACGGTGCTCCGCTGCTGAGCGGGGCGATCGCCAGTTTCGAATGCTTCAACCGCAGCCAGTACACCGAGGGTGACCATGTGATCTTCGTGGGCGAGGTCGAACGCTGCCGCCACCGGGCCGGTGCGGCGCCGCTGCTGTTCCAGGGCGGGCAATTCAAAAGCTAGCAGGGCCCCCACGCTCCACCGCTGCGGTCGGGTGACCCCCACGCTCCGCCGCTGCGCGGGTTGGCATCGGGCAGGTGACAGGCGCGGCCAGCGGAAAGCCCGACAATCGGCGCCATGCCGAACAGCCCCGTCCGCAAGACCCACCTCGATTCCATGGCCATCGGCCTGCTGCTGGCCTGTTGTGCGTTCTGGGGTTTCCAGCAGATCCTGATCAAGGCCACGGTGGGCGAGGTGCCGCCGTTGTGGCAGGCCACGTTGCGCTTCTGGGGCGCCACCTTGCTGTTGTGGGTGTGGTGCCAGTGGCGCGGGGTGCCGCTGTTCGCGCGTGATGGCACGCTGCGCGCCGGACTGCTGGCGGGAATGCTGTTCGCGGGGGAGTTTGCCTTCATCTACCTCGGCATGATGCACACCACCGCCTCGCGGCTGACGGTGTTCCTCTACACCAGCCCCTTCGTGGTGGCCCTGCTGCTGCCGCGCGTGGTGCCCGGTGAAGCCCTGCGGCGGGTGCAGTGGGTCGGTCTGACCATGGCCTTTGCCGCCGTGGCCGTGGCCTTCAGCGAGGGCTTCATCCACAGCTCGCCGGTGGCAGGCCAGTGGCGCGGCGACGCGATGGCACTGGCCGCCGGTGTGCTCTGGGGCCTGACCACGCTGACCATCCGCGCCACCCGGCTCGCGTCGGCGACTGCCGAGAAGACCCTGTTCTACCAGGTGGCGGTGACGGCGGCGGTGGCGCCTTTCATTTCGCTGGCCCTGGGCGAGACCTGGTCGCTGGATTACTCGGGTCAGGCCTGGGGTTCACTGGCCCTGCAGACGGCGGTGGGCGCCTTTGCGAGCTACCTGACCTGGATGTGGCTGCTGCGGCACTACCCGGCGACACAGATGTCCAGCTTCACCTTCCTGACCCCCGTGTTTGCGCTTCTGTTCGGGGTGATGCTGCTGGGCGAGCCCCTGACGCTGCAGCTGGTGGTGGCCCTGGTCGGGGTGGCCGTGGGCATCGTGCTGGTCAGCCGGCGCAGCTGACAGACCGGGCCGCGCGCTCAGAGCGCGTGCGCCTCAAACACCGGGTGCAACTGGTCGATCCAGTGCTCCACCTCGGATTCGCCGACCTGCAGGTGGGCCAGGCAGGCCGCGCCCCACTGCTCCCACTCGCGCAGCGATGACGGGTCTTCATGCTGGTGCAGCAGGTGGTCGGCCACCAGCGCCATGGCCACCAGGTGGCGCACGTCGGCGTCGATGCGGGCGTCGGACAGGCTGGCGAAGTCGTGGTGCAGGCGGATGGCATGGGCCACCAGCGGGGGCAGGTGCCAGGTACGGGCCACGATGGCACCGACCACGGCATGGTCGGTGCGGTGGTTGGCGTTTTCGGTCGCCACGAAGCTGCGGTCCTTGCGCGCCAGGGCTTCGGTCAGGGTACCCGAATACCCTTTGACGCCCTGCATCATCACCGGGATGCCGACGTGGCAGAACAGGCCGAAGCTGTGGCCCAGGCCAGGGTCCATGGTGTAGAGCTGACGCGCGATGTGCTCGCAGGCCAGGGCGCGGCGGTTGGAGGTGTCCCAGAAGTGCCCCAGCAATGGCGAGCGGACCTGCAGGGCGTGGCGGGTGAGAAAACCGGTGAGCAGCTGCACGGCCGGCTGCAGGCCGATCACGGTCAGGGCCTGCCCCATGGTCTGCACCGGCTTGGGCAGCCCGTGCAGGGGGCTGTTGGCCAGCCGCATCAGGGCCGCGGACATGGCCACATCGGCCGAGGCAATCCGTTCGAGTTCCTGCGGATCGGGCTCGGGCTGTGCGGCCAGCACCTGCAGGCGCACCAGCAGTTCGGGGCAGGGCGGGATGACGATGTCGCGCAGCGCCGGGGCACGGCGCGCCTGTTGCAGTTCGGCATCTAGGAGGGTCGGGTCGCTCACGGCACGGGCCTTTCTGCCCCCATGCTAACCGACG
>JALOSN010000264.1 GCA_025458415.1 Hydrogenophaga sp. | reverse complement strand
AGGCAACCAAGGCTTTCGCCCTGGCGCCTGGTGGGTGTGCAGGTGCTGGTGGGGGTGATCGCCGCTGCGCTGGGCGGGTTGCTGACGCAATCGGCCTCGGTGGCATGGTCGGTTCTCTATGGCGCCGCCTCGGGGGTGTTGCCTGCCGCTGTGATGGCATGGGGCACGACTTCCGGCGCGTTGTCCCGTCTCACGGCGGGATTCGCACAGGCGGCGTTTGCCGGTTTTCTGATGTGGGAAGGGGTCAAGATACTGCTGACCGTGGCCATGCTGTGGTCCGCTCGGTACCTGATCCCCGACCTGAGCTGGCTTGGCCTGTTGGCCGGCCTTGTGTTGGTTCTGAAGGTGTATGGCCTGGGCTTCTGGTTCCAGGCTCGTCGCCACAACTGAAACGCTGGATTGGCATACACAAATGGCTGCTGAAGGAACGACGGGCCCCACCCCCGGTGAGTACATCCGACACCACCTTGGTCACTTGCAGACCGAGAAGCAGACGCAGATCGTCGACTTCTCCATTGTCAACATCGACTCGGTGGTGGTGAACATCATCCTGGGTGCCCTGGTCTGCTGGTTCCTGTGGTCGGCTGCCCGCAAGGCCACATCGGGCGTGCCCGGTCGTTTCCAGGCTTTCGTGGAGATGCTGGTTGAAATGGTCGACACGCAGGCCAAGGGCGTGATCCACAACGCGCAGAGCCGCAAGCTGATCGCGCCGATGGCGCTGGTGGTGTTCTGCTGGGTGTTCATGATGAACTTCATGGACCTGATCCCCGTGGACCTCTTCCCCTTCATCTGGGCGCACGGCATTCCTTTTGTCCACGACCACACGGACTCCGGACTCCATGCAGTGCTCGGCATGAAGGATTACATGCGCGTGGTGCCCACCGCCGACCTGTCCACCACCCTGGGTCTGTCGGTCTCCGTGCTGCTGATGTGCCTGTTCTACAACATCAAGATCAAGGGCCTCGGTGGCTGGACGCATGAGCTGGTGACCGCGCCTTTCGGCACCAGCCGCAACCCGATCTGGGCTCTGCTGCTGGGTGTGGTCAACTTCCTGATGCAAATGATCGAGTTCGTGGCCAAGACGGTGTCCCACGGCATGCGGTTGTTTGGCAACATGTTCGCGGGCGAGCTGGTGTTTATGCTGATTGCGTTGCTGGGCGGTTTTGCCGCTCTCTCGTTCAGCGGAGCCCTGTTCTTCGTCGGGCACCTGATCGCCGGCACCATCTGGGCGCTGTTCCACATCCTGGTCATCACCCTGCAGGCTTTCATCTTCATGACCCTGGCCCTGATCTATCTGGGGCAGGCCCATGATGCGCACTGACGCTCGCTGACGCGCAGCGCTCGGGTTTCACTCTCGTTTCTCTTCTCTTTTTCAACTCACTTCCATTTCAACAGGAGTCAACATGGAAAACGTTCTGGGTCTCGTCGCACTGGCTTGTGGTCTCATCGTCGGTCTGGGCGCCATCGGCGCTTCCATCGGCATCGCGCTGATGGGCGGCAAATTCCTCGAGTCCTCGGCCCGTCAGCCCGAACTGATGAACGACCTGCAGACCAAGATGTTCATTCTGGCCGGTCTGATCGACGCCGCCTTCCTGATCGGCGTGGCCATTGCCCTGCTGTTCGCTTTCGCCAACCCCTTCACGCTGTAATCGGGTTGGGCCGCCTCGCCAGGCGGGCGCCCACAGACGGCAGCCGGAACCCCGCGGGTCCTGCTCCTCTGGGCATCGCCAGGCAGCGGCCATGGCATCTCCACTCTTGTCAACACACAGAAAGGCGTTGCGATGAACATCAATGCAACCCTCTTCGCGCAGGCCATCGTCTTTGCGATCCTGGTGTGGTTCACGATGAAGTTCGTGTGGCCACCGATCGCCAAGGCGCTCGACGAGCGTGCGCTGAAGATTTCCGACGGACTGGCTGCGGCCGAGAAGGCCAAGACCGAGCTGGCCGTGGCCAACAAGCGGGTGGAAGAAGAGCTCTCCAAGTCGCGCAATGAGTCTGCGACCCGCCTGGCCGATGCCGAGCGACGCGCTCAGACCCTGATCGAGGAAGCCAAGGCCCGGGCCACAGAAGAGGCCGCCAAGATCGTGGCGGCTGCCCGACAGGAAGCCGAAGCCGAAGCCTTCAAGGCACGCGAGGCCCTGCGTGACGAAGTCGCCGCCCTGGCGGTCAAAGGTGCCGAACAGATCCTGCAGCGCGAGGTCAACGCCAGCGTGCACGCCGAGATGCTGACCCGCCTGAAGACCGAGCTCTGATCCCCGATCCACCCATCAGGTAGACCATGGCCGAAATCGCCACCATCGCCCGCCCCTACGCAGAAGCGCTGTTCAAGGCCGCCGGCTCCGATGCCGCAGCCGCCAGTGCCTGGCTGGACGAGCTGGCCGCCGTTGCTTCCAACGAGCAGCTGCGCCAGTTCGCCGACAACCCCAAGACGTCCGCCGAGCAGGTGTACAGCGTCGTCACCGGCGTGCTCAAGTCGGCGCTGCCGGTCATGGGTCAGAACTTCCTGCGCACCGTCATCGACAACGGCCGCCTGGCGGCCATGTCCGAGATCGCCGACCAGTTCCGGGCCCTCAAGAATGCCCAGCTGGGTGCTTCCGATGCCGTGGTGTACAGCGCCTTCGACATCGATGCCGCCGCGCTGGCCGACCTGGGCCAGGTGCTGGAGAAGCGGTTTGGCCGCAAGCTCAACCTGCAGGTGCGCCTGCAGCCCGAGCTCATCGGTGGCGTCCGGGTGGTCGTGGGTGACGAAGTCCTCGACACCTCGGTCAAAGCCCGTCTGGAACAAATGAAAGTGGCCCTGACGGCCTGAGCCCGAACGGACTCGTCCCTACCGGCCTGCATACCCTCAACGAAAGAAGGAAAGAGTCATGCAACTCAATCCCGCTGAAATCTCCGAACTGATCAAGTCCCGCATCGAGGGCCTGGCAGCTTCCGCCGACGTGCGCAATCAGGGCACGGTGGTGTCCGTGACCGACGGTATCGTTCGCGTGCACGGCTTGTCCGACGTGATGCAGGGCGAGATGCTCGAATTCCCGGCCAACAAGGACGGCGTGCCTTCCTTCGGACTGGCCCTGAACCTCGAGCGCGACTCTGTCGGTGCCGTGATTCTGGGTGAGTACGAGCACATCTCCGAAGGCGATACCGTCAAGTGCACGGGCCGCATCCTGGAAGTGCCGGTGGGCCCCGAGCTGATTGGCCGCGTCGTCAACGCCCTGGGCCAGCCCATCGATGGCAAGGGCCCGGTCAACGCCAAGATGACCGACGTGATCGAAAAGGTCGCGCCCGGCGTGATCGCCCGCAAATCGGTGGACCAGCCGGTGCAGACCGGCCTGAAGTCGATCGACTCGATGGTGCCCGTCGGTCGTGGCCAGCGCGAGCTGATCATCGGCGACCGCCAGACCGGCAAGACCGCGGTGGCCATCGACGCGATCATCAACCAGAAGGGTCAGAACATGACCTGCGTGTACGTCGCCATCGGCCAGAAGGCGTCGTCCATCAAGAACGTGGTGCGTGCC
>JALOSN010000263.1 GCA_025458415.1 Hydrogenophaga sp. | reverse complement strand
GTCGCCGCGCCGGGTCGGCGAGAGGCTGATGAACTCGCGCAGGATCAGGAAGGACACCAGGGCGAACAGCAGCGTGGCCATGCCGTCGCCCAGCGCCCAGGCGATCCAGAACACGATGGCCATGAGCCATGAGCTGCGCAGCAGGGCCTGCAGGTCCTCGCGCAGGCGTTGTCGCCGCCGGCGCCGCTCTTCCGGCAGGTCCGAGTCGTCCCGCAGCGACCACAGCATGAGTCCGATGCTGGCGAGCGCCAGCAGGCCGAACAGCAGCACGAACAGCAGGCCCACCTGGGCCGAGGGTGACAGGCTGCGCAGGAAAGATCCCATCAGACGTCCCTCAGCGCCATGACAGCCTCGCGCGCCCGGTACAGGAATGCGGTGCGGTCCTCGTCGGGCGCAAGCGTCAGCGGTGCACCAAAGGTGACCGAACACAGCACCGGTACCGGCACCACCTCGCCCTTGGGCATCACACGCTGCACGTTGTGGATCCAGGTCGGCACCAGCACGACGTCGGGAAACCGCCGGGCGAGGTTGTACAGCCCCGACTTGAAGGGCTGCGGGTCCTCGCCGAAACCGCGCGTGCCCTCGGGGAACAGGATCAGCGAATCACCGCTCGACAGTGCTTCGATCAGGGGTTGCAGGGGGTCTTCCTCGCCCTTGCGTTCACGCTCGACATAGACCGCATTGAACACGGCGGTGGTGATCCAGCGCCTGAAGTTCGAGGCGGTCCAGTAGTCGCGTGCAGCGATCGGCCGCGTGATGCTGCGCAGCGATTGGGGCAGCGCAGCCCAGATGAGCACCAGGTCGGCATGACTCTGGTGGTTGGCGAAATAGATGCGCTGTTCGGCCTTCGGCGGACAGCCGTGCCAGCGCGCCTGGGCGCCGGTGAGCAGGCGCACCACCCCCAGCAGCAGGGTGCCGGCCAGCTGGGCGCGCCAGTTCACCGCAAGCTCCTCATGGCAGCTGCACCGCGCCCATGCGGGCGACAATGGTTCGGGTGCGCCCGGCCAGGTAGGCCGATCCCTGACGCGTCTCGAAGAATTTCGGTGAAGGCAGCATGACCGCCAGGCGAGCCGCCTCACTGGCCGTCAGCTGGCGGGCCGGTTTGCGGAAGTAGCGCTGCGCGGCAGCCTCGGCGCCAAACACACCTTCGCCCCATTCCACGCTGTTGAGGTAGATCTCCAGGATGCGTCCCTTGTCCAGCAGGGCTTCGAGCATCAGCGCCAGGACCAGTTCCTGGCCCTTGCGGATCAGGTTGCGCTCACCCGAGAGCAGCAGGTTCTTGGCCAGCTGCTGCGTGATGGTGGAGCCGCCGACCACCCGCACCGGGCGCGCCGGGCTCGACGGGCGCTGGGCCTGTCGCTGCCTCAGCTGGTTGCGTTTCCAGGCCGACTCGATGGCCTGCCAGTCGACCCCGCCGTGCTGGACGAAGCCGGCGTCCTCGGACGCGATGACGGCGCGCTGCAGGTGCACGCTGATGCGATCCCGTGGCACCCACTGCGAAGACCAGCGCCAGCGACTCTCGCCCGTCACGGCGCGCCCAGCCACGCGCCACGCCTCCGAGCGCATGAAGGCCGTGCTCTCGGGGTTGATCACCACCATCAGCGCGATCCGCAGCAGAAAAGCCAGCTGCAGGGCCAGGCCGGCCAGCAACACCCACAGCAACCAGCGCCCGAACGATTTCATGGGCGTCGTGGCAGCGCCATCGTGCCAGGGTGTTTCTTCATGCCTGGGACCTACTGACCGCTCATCTGGGTGCGCAGACCTTCGTCGCGCGTGAACCTGAAACGCGACACCACGACGATCTGATCCGCCTGCCGGCGCATGGCATCGCTGAACCGACCGAACGAAAGGCTGCGCACGATGGCCTCGGCCCGGCGGTCCAGGGTCGGGTTGCCGGAACCCTGCACCACCTCGGTTTCCAGCACCGCGCCGGTGTGGTTGACCGTCATGATCATGGTCAGCTCGCCATACAGCTTGCGACCGCCGGCTTCCGGGAAGTTGCGCGTGCCCCGGTCTTCGATCCTGCGCCGCAGCTCATCGTAGTACAGGGCATAGACCTCCTCGCGCGTGGCCGGGCTGATGTAGCGCTTCTTGGGGCGGGCGTTCTCTTCGTTGATGCGCTTTTCGATTTCGGCCAGCAGCTTGACCAGCGCCTGGCGCTGCTGTTCGCGTTCGATGCTTTCGCGGCTCGGGTTGACCGCCTGAAGGTCGGGTGGCGGCAGGTTGGCCAGCCGACGCCGGACTTCGGCCAGCACCTGCTCCTGCTGTTCCTTGAGGGCCTGGATCTTTCGTTGCTGGTCTTCCTCGACGGTGTCGCCCAGGCGTGCCACCGCAGAAGGTGGCAGCGGCGAGGTGGCACGACCCTTGTCGGCGTCACCACCGCCGGCCAGCGAGGCCTGGGCGATCGCCATGGCCCGTTCAGGTCGTTCGTCGCTGCGCGCATTGACCAGGATGACTTCCAGAGGGGTGTCCTGGAACACGCGGTTGAAACCTTCCGGGTCGACGAAGCGCACGGTCAGCAGGGCTGCGTGCACCGCCAGGGAGATACCCAGGGCCAGCTGCAGGGTGGTCAGGCGCCGGAGAAAGGTGACCATGGCATTCACCCGCCCATTATCCCCGCCCGGCGTGGTCCTGGTCGCGGGAGCACGCCCGGTCCGGGTCGGCTGGGTGGGGCGTCGACGCTTGCTCATGACCGGATGACCGGAACCGGGCCTTCACCCGGCCGGCGAGGGCACCGATCCGTCGGCAGGTGCCTCATCGACATCAATCGCCAGGTGCAGGGGGGTGGCCAAGGCCTCGTCGTCATCCGCCTCATCGCCGCTGCCGGTCTCCACCGGCTCCACCGGCAGATCCAGGCGCTCGATGACGGTGCCGCCCACCTCCAGGGCGATCTCGTCGATCGTCCCCAGCCGGATCCGCACATGCGCCCCCCGGGGCAGCCCTTCGGTTCCCAGGACGGGCAACACCAGAGGCAGCATGTCGGCCCGAACGAGGTTGTCGCGCACCAGGGTGGCGGTGAGTTCGCCGATCTGCTCCTGCTGCAGGTAGCGCAGGGTCCAGAAGCGTTCCATGCCGTTCTGGAACAGGTTGTAGGCACTGTAGGCAGCGTCGAAGGCGCTCACCACCGAGAACAGGCTGGCGTCCTTGGGCTTGAAGGGGGCTGCGAGGGCAGCGGTCTTGCCGTAGCGGGCACAGGCGATGATCTGCCACTGGTTGACCAGATCCACGTAGCGGCGCAGAGGTGAGGTGCTCCAGGCATAGCAGCGCACGCCAATGCCCGCATGGGGTTGTGCCTTGGTGCCCATGCGCACCTTGACGCCGGGTGCCAGGCTGGCCTGGCTGCGGTAGATGCCGCACGATCAGGTCCATCGGCTCTCCGCGGCGCCGGGTGCCGATGTGCACTGTCTCGCTGCCATCCGGCTGAGACCCTTTCACGCCTTCCAGCCGGAAGCTATAGTCCGGGCGGTTGAAGGTCTCCGGCTTGCCTCGCACCTGTTCGCGCTGCGCCTTCAGGTGCTGCGCCAGGCGGTACAGAAAGCCCAACGTCGGGCGCAGTGACTCCACGTCGGCGGAAGCGGTGGTGGCCGAGGTGTCTCCTGCCAGCCACGCGGGGGTGATCACCTCGTCGAGCTGGTCATGCCGCAAATTGGTGGCAATCGGTACCCTCTCCAGGGCGGTCCGACTCTCCGTCACCGTCAGGCTGGCCTCATCGATCGTCAGGTACAGCGACACCGCCGGGCAGGCCCGGCCGGCTTCCAGCGTGTAGGCCTGCACCACGGCATCGGGCAGCATGGTGACCTTGTGCCCCGGCATGTAGACGGTCGAGAGCCGCTGCCGGGCGATCTGGTCCAGCGCGTCATCGGGCGTGATGGCCAGGCCGGGGGCGGCGATGTGGATGCCCAGGATCACGGAGCCCGAGCCCAGACCCTGCAGCGACAGGGCATCGTCGATCTCGGTGGTGTGTGAATCGTCGATCGAAAAGGCCTGCACCCCGGCCAGGGGCAGGTCGTCGCCCATGGCCGGCACCGACATGACCGGAAAGCCTGTGCCTTTGGGAAACTGCTCGAACAGAAAACGCTGCCAGTGGAACTCGTAGGCACTGGTGATGGCCCCGGCCTGTTCCAGCAGGGTCAGTGGCGCCAGCTTGCCCTGGCGGGCGGCTTCGACGACCGCCTTGTACTCGGGGGCATTCTTGTCGGGTTTGAACAGGATGCGGTAGAGCTGCTCACGGACCTCGGCCGGGCACCGCCCCTGCAACAGCTCGCCAGCCCAGCTCTCGATGCGTGCCTGCACCTGCTTCTTCTTCTCGATGGCGGCCAGGGCCTGGGCCAGGATGTCGGGCGGCGCCTTCCGAAAGCGCCCCTTGCCGGCGCGCCGGAAGTAGTGGGGGGCACCGTGCAGACAGAGCATGGTTGCCACCAGCTGTTCGGTGCTGGCCTGCTCGCTGAAATAGTCGCGCGCCAGCTCGTCGAAGCCGAATTCCTCTCCGGGCGCAAACTCGTAGGCCAAGTCCAGCTCCATCGATTCGGCCAGGTCCGTGGCCACCGGCATCAGCTGGGCCGGCGCCGGCTTCTCGAAGCGCAGCAGGGTATTGGCGGCCTTGACCTTGACCCGCTTGCCGGTGTCCAGCTCCACCTGCACGGAACTCTCGGCCTCGGACAGGAGCCGACCGGTCTGCAACTTGCCGGCCTCATCAAACAGAATGTACATGGCGCCGATTGTCCCACGGTGCACCCAGACCCCAACCAGCTCAGCCTGCCAGCCGCAGGAAATCCATCAGCTCGTCGAGGTGGTTCGGGAAATCGCTGATGGCGTGGTCCGAGCCCGGCAACACCGTCAGCCGGCCGCCGGTACAGAATTCCTGCATTTCGCGCCAGTCCAGCACCTCGTCGCCCTGGGCAATCAGCGCGTACTGGCGCGCCCGATCCACCGGCTG
>JALOSN010000262.1 GCA_025458415.1 Hydrogenophaga sp. | reverse complement strand
TTCGATACCGCAAATTCAATTTCATCGCGCTGCTGGGCCTGGTCAGTGTCCTGCTGACCGGCGGCATCGGACTGCTCAAACTGAGCAGCCAGTGGCTGGCCGTCAAGGAGGCTGCGATCCCTGGCCTGATCGGCCTGGCGGTGCTGGTTTCGACGCGCACCCGCTATCCGCTGATACGCACCCTGCTGTTCAACAAGAATGTGCTCAACGTGGACAGAATCCATGCCATTCTTGAACAGAATCAATGCGAAAGGCAGTTTGAAAGAAGCCTGCAGCGAGCCACCTATCTGCTGAGCAGCACCTTCTTCTTCTCGTCCGCCATGAACTACATGCTGGCCAAATGGATCGTGGTCAGCCCCTCGGGCAGTGAGGCGTTCAATGCCGAACTGGGACGGATGAACCTGCTGAGCTATCCCATGATCGCAATCCCGTCGATGATCATGACCCTGGCCATCTTCTATTACCTGTGGCGCACCATCCACCGACTGACCGGCCTGAAGTTCGAGGAGGTGATGGCGAACGCGGCACCGGAAAAATCCGCCTGACGACCATCGCCCCCCTTCTCCAGGGATCAACCAGCACAGGAAACCGATGATCACCAGCCCACCAGCCGCCGTTCCCACCGCCCTAGCCCTGGAGGCTGCCCTCCGATCGGCCCTTGAGCCCACTTTTCTCCAGGTGATGGATGAAAGCGCAGCGCACGCCGGCCATGCAGGCGCCAACGGACTGGGATACGGCACGCACTTCAGGGTGCGCATTGCCAGCCCCCGGTTCGCCGGCCACAACCGGGTGGCCCAGCACCGCCTTGTGTATGATGCTTTGCGCGATTTCACCGCCGCCGGCTTGCATGCCCTGGCCATTGAAGTGCGCGACTGAGGTGGCCGTACCGCTACCTCTGGAAACCAGCGAACCGAAACCGCTGGCCTGAAACCGGCTCCAACGCTTTTTTATTCCCTAGGAACACCATGAAAGTCGCTCTTTCGGCCCTGGCAGCCGCCCTGCTGCTGGCCGCCAGCCCCTGGGCCGTCGCCCAGAACATTGCCATTGTCAACGGCAAGGCCGTGCCCAAGGCCCGCGTCGAGCAGCTGGTCAAGCAGATCGAAGGCAGTGGTCGGCAGGTCGACGACGGCATGCGCGAGCAGCTCAAGGAAGAAGTGATCCTGCGCGAAGTCTTCATGCAAGAAGCCACCCGTCGCGGTATCGCAGCCACGTCCGAATACCGTGACCAGATGGAACTGGCCCGCCAGACGATCCTGATCCGTGCGCTGTTCGCTGATTTCCAGAAACGCAATCCGGTGACCGACGCCGATATCAAGGCCGAATACGACAAGTTCGTCCAGGCCAATGCGGGCAAGGAGTACCGCGCCCGGCATATCCTGGTCGAGTCGGAGGACGAGGCCAAGGCCATCATCGCTTCCATCAAGGGCGGCGCCAAGTTTGAGGACATCGCCCGCAAGCAGTCCAAGGACCCGGGCTCCGGCGCCAACGGTGGAGACCTCGACTGGGCCATGGCCGCCAGCTATGTGACCGAGTTCTCCGAAGCCATGGTCAAGCTGGACAAAGGCCAGATGACCGATGCACCCGTGCGCAGCCAGTTCGGTTGGCATGTGATCCGTGTCGATGACATCCGCCAGGCGCAGTTGCCGGCGCTTGCTGACATCAAGGAGCAGATCCAGCAGCAGATGGCCCAGCAACGCATGACCGAGTACCAGATGCAACTGCGGGAGAAAGCCAAGATCCAGTGACACTGGCTGCCCGCCATGACCGAAGAACGCGACCAACGGTCGCGTTTTTTGTTGGTGCTGCGCGCGCTGTGCGCTGGATCCGGGTGCGGACGCACCGATTGGCACCATGGACCAGGTGGTACAGACCTATATTGGCAGCAGATCTGGAGGACCCGACCCCATGGATGGCAACAGCACCCCCACCCCGGTTTCTCAACGCGCCGGCCGCGCCGGGCTGGATTGGGCCAGAGCGCAATCTTTCGCGGCACGGGAACGAGAGCGGTATGCGCGGGAGAACCCCGCGTCGGCTTCACTTGCTTCCCAGGCCAGCCACCATCTCCTGTTCGGTGTTCCCCTGCACTGGATGAACGACTGGGGAACCCCGTTTGCCCTGCATGTGGACCATGCACAAGGCGCGAAAGTGACCGATGTCGACGGACATGAGCGGGTGGACTTCTGTCTGGGTGACACCGGGGCCATGTTCGGGCATTCGCCACAACCGGTGGCGGCGGCACTGCAGAAACAGGCCACCCGTGGCTACACCACCATGCTGGCGACGACCGATGCAGCGCAGGTGGCCCGTCTCCTGGCCGAACGCTTTGGTCTTCCCTTCTGGCAGTTTGCCCTCAGTGCCACGGACGCCAACCGGTACATCGTGCGCTGGATCCGGGCTGCCACAGGGCGCCGCAAACTGCTGGTCTTCAATGGCTGTTACCACGGGACCATCGAGGATGTTTTTGTCGATCTGGTGGACGGCCACCCCGTCCAGCGCGAGAGCCTGCTGGGTCAGGTTCATGACCTGACAGCGCACACCGTCGTGGTCGAGTTCAATGATCTGGCTGCACTGGATGCCGCGCTGTCGCAGGGTGATGTCGCCTGTGTGCTGGCCGAACCGGTGATGACGAACATCGGCATGGTGCTGCCAGATCCGGGCTACTGGCCACAGGCGCAGCAGATCATTCGCCGTCATGGTGTCCTGCTGGTGATGGATGAGACCCACACCATCAGCACCGCACCGGGTGGCTATGCACGCACCCACGGCATCGAGCCGGACGCCCTGGTTCTGGGCAAGCCCGTCGGAGGTGGTGTACCGTGTGCCGTCTATGGCATGTCGGCCCAGCTGGCCGCCCTGGCCGTTCAAGCCAAGCGTGACGCACCACCCGGTCACAGCGGCATCGGCACCACCCTGACCGGCAACATGCTGTCGATGGCGGCGATGAAGGCCGCCTTGGCGGAGGTCATCACAGTCCCGGCTTATGACCACATGCTGCCGCTGGCCGAACGACTGGCCAATGGAATCCGCGCGGCCATTGCACGTCACGGCCTGCCCTGGTGTGTGACCCAGGTGGGGGCACGGGTCGAGTTCCAGTTCTGCGCCCGCCCACCGCGCAACGGCAGCGAGGCGGAGGCGGCATTGGACGGTGAGCTGGAACACCTGATCCATCTGGGTCTGCTCAACCGGGGGGTTCTCATCACCCCGTTTCACAACATGATGCTGGTCTGCCCCGCGACCACCGAAGATGACGTGGCCCATCTGCTGTGTGCCCTGGACGAGGTGCTGGCCGACATCACACCGCGGGTCTGAACCAGACGACCAGGTGCTGTGCAGCCATTCAGGCCGGTGGCGCAGCACCCACTGGCCTGCCGCCATGCCCCACCACATCACGCCCAGCCAGGGCAGCAAGGGCACATAGTCCTCGGTGACCGGCTTGCGGCTGATCAGGCCCAACCAGTTCAGGGCGGGGGTATTGAGCACCTCCGCCAGCGGGATGGCCGCGATCAACATGGGTGCCAGGTGCTTGGCAGCCAGTGCCATCGATCCTGCCAGCCAGAGCCAGGCACCCCAGCCTGCGCTCAGGCGCACGATCACGAGCATCACGGCAATGCCATGAAGCACCCCGAAATAGATGTAGCTGCGGGGAAACATGAGCATGGATCCTGCGGTCACCAGGAGCGCGGCAGCCAGGATCTGCGCCCAGCGCCGCCAGAACCGGCTCCAGGACTGTCTCTGGTGCCATGCCACCGCCTGGGACAAGCCGGCAGTGAACAGGAAGAGGCTCACGATGGCAGTGCGTTGCCAGGTCCAGAAGGGATCGCGGTGGAAGTTCTGCTCGATGAAGCCGAAATGGTTCAGATCGAAGCAGAAGTGGTAGACGGTCATCCAGATCATGGCCGCTGCGCGCAGCAGGTCGATTCGATCGAGCCGACCGAGGTCACCGGGCAACGCGCTGCGGCTCATGAAGCGGACGAAGCCTGGTGGTGCAGCTTGAGCAGCAGCTGTGCTAGCTCCCTGGGGGCGCTGACCATGGGGTCGTGCCCGGTCGCCATTTCATACACCGTCCAGCCCGGCTCGCTGCGCACCCGGCGTCGCGAAGCGTCGATGGTTGGCAGTGGCGGGTTCGTACAGTCAATGAAACTGTGCGGGATCGACCAGACGAGAGCAGGATCAAAATCCAGGGGCTGCTTGTAGAGTCGGTAGGGTTGCGGCGTCTGACGGCGATTGACCCAGTCGCGGTCTGCCCCAGAGAGACCGAACACGCTGGCGTCCGGCGGCGGGAAACTCAGGCCACCACTGGCTGCCGCCTGAGCTTCCCGCATGGCCACGGTCTCGGCCAGATGGTTGCTGCTCCATGAGGCTTGGGGGTCCGGGATAGCGGCATCAAGGTACACCAGGTGCTTCAACAAACCGGGATGGCGGGCGTGCATTCTGCTCGCCACCACCGTGATCAACGCACCGGCATAGCTGTGGCCGACCAGCACCACGTGCTCCAACTCTTCGGCTTCGATCAGTCCGATCACGTCCTGAACATGGGTCTCAATGGTGATGTCCGGACCCATCAGATGCGCCCGCTCGCCAACACCAGTCAGAGTCACGGCATGGGTTTCCACACCCGCGCCTCGCAACAGCGGCAGCACACGCCGCCAGCACCAGGCGCCGTGCCAGGCACCGTGAACCAGGACGATGGCGGTACGGGAAAGGTCTTGGGGTGCAGACATGGGCGATCTCCGGGACAATATCGGGTTCCATTCACAGGTCGGTGCCGCCCGATTCTGCACCGCCTTTTCGTCGACGCACCATGCTGCCCCATCAACTTGAACTGCTTGCTCCCGCGCGCGAGGCCGACATTGGTATCGAGGCGATCAACCACGGCGCCGATGCGGTCTATATCGGTGGGCCGTCGTTCGGCGCCCGCTCCAGTGCCGACAACAGTGTGGCCGACATTGCACGTCTGGTGGCGCACGCCCACCGCTACAACAGCCGCATCTTCGTGACGATGAACACCATCCTGCGCGACGACGAACTGGAGCCGGCGCGCAAGCTGGCCTGGCAGCTGTACGACGCCGGCGTGGACGCGCTGATCATCCAGGACATGGGCCTGCTGGAGATCGACCTGCCGCCGATCCAGCTGCACGCCAGCACCCAGACCGACATCCGCACGCCCGAGAAAGCCCGCTTCCTGCAGGACGTGGGCCTGAGCCAGATCGTGCTGGCGCGCGAACTGACGCTGCAGCAGATCGCCGCCATCGACGCCGCGCTCGGCCCCAAGGACGCGCCCGGCCGCGCCATCCTCGAGTTTTTCGTGCACGGTGCGCTCTGCGTGGCCTACAGCGGCCAGTGCTACATCAGCCACGCCCACACCGGCCGCAGCGCCAACCGCGGCGACTGCTCGCAGGCCTG
>JALOSN010000261.1 GCA_025458415.1 Hydrogenophaga sp. | reverse complement strand
CCCACCAGCCTCAAGCGCTGGGACAGCCTGGTCTACGAGACCGAGCATCCGCAAGGCGAGGTCCGTATCGCGATGGTCGGCAAATACGTCGACCTGTCCGACAGCTACAAGTCGGTCAACGAAGCCCTGCGCCATGCCGGCATGCGCAACCACGTTCGTGTCCAGATCGACCATGTCGATTCCGAAACCATCGAGGGCGCCGACGCCGCTGAAAAGCTGGCCCGTTACGACGCCATCCTGGTGCCCGGGGGCTTCGGCCAGCGCGGCGTCGAAGGCAAGATTGCCACGGCCCGCTTTGCCCGTGAGAACAAGGTACCCTACCTGGGCATCTGCCTGGGCATGCAGGTGGCCACCATCGAGTACGCCCGCCATGTGGCCAAGCTGGACCATGCCAACAGCACCGAGTTCGATCCGGTCACGCCACATCCGGTCATCGCCCTGATCACCGAGTGGAAGGACGCCGACGGGAGCATCCAGAAGCGCGACGCCAGTTCCGACCTGGGCGGCACCATGCGCCTGGGCGCCCAGAGCTCCGACGTACAGCCTGGCACCCTGGCGCACAGCATCTACGGCGACGTGGTCACCGAGCGTCACCGTCACCGCTACGAAGCCAACGTCAACTACCTGGGCCGGCTGCGCGAGGCCGGCCTGGTGATTTCCGCCCTGACACAGCGCGAGCAGCTGACGGAGATCGTGGAGCTGCCGCAGAGCGTGCACCCCTGGTACATCGGCGTGCAGTTCCACCCCGAGTTCAAATCCACCCCCTGGGCCGGTCACCCGTTGTTCAACGCCTTCGTCAGGGCGGCGATCGAACACCGGAAGACCGCCCGGACCGAAGCGGCATCCGCAGCCTGAACGAACGCCACATGAAACTCTGCGGATACGACGTCGGACTGGAGCATCGCTTCTTCCTCATCGCCGGCACCTGTTCCATCGAGGGCCTGCAGATGTCGCTGGACGTGGCAGGCCAGCTCAAGGACATCTGCTCTTCGCTG
This sequence comes from Hydrogenophaga sp., assembly GCA_025458415.1. Taxonomy (GTDB): domain Bacteria; phylum Pseudomonadota; class Gammaproteobacteria; order Burkholderiales; family Burkholderiaceae_C; genus Hydrogenophaga. The sequence goes on along the minus strand of JALOSN010000261.1, from coordinate 7,163 downwards.
GACATCCCGCTGATCTACAAGGGCTCGTTCGACAAGGCCAACCGCTCATCCGGCAGCAGCCAGCGCGGGGTCGGTCTGGAGGCCGGCCTGAAGATCCTTGATGAGGTGCGCCGGCAAACCGGCCTGCCGGTGCTCACCGACGTGCACGATGCGTCCCAGGTGGCCGAGGTGGCCAGCGTGGTCGATGTGCTGCAGACGCCCGCCTTCCTCTGTCGCCAGACCGACTTCATCCGCGCCGTCGCCCAGTCGGGCAAGCCGGTGAACATCAAGAAAGGCCAGTTCCTCGCGCCCTGGGACATGAAGAACGTGATCGACAAGGCGCGCTCCGCAGCAATTGAAGCCGGCCTTTCGGAAGACCGTTTCCTGGCCTGCGAACGCGGTGTGAGCTTCGGCTACAACAACCTCGTGGCCGACATGACCAGCTTGGCAGAGATGCGCAAGTCCGGCGCGCCCGTGGTGTTCGACGTCACCCACTCGGTGCAGAAGCCCGGGGGCCTGGGCGCCGTCAGCGGTGGCGCCCGCGACATGGTGCCGGTGTTGGCACGGGCCGGGGTCGCCGCTGGCGTGGCCGGGCTGTTCATGGAAACGCACCCGAAACCCGCTGAAGCCTGGTCCGACGGTCCCAACGCCGTGCCACTGGGTCGCATGAAGGCGCTGCTGGAAACGCTGGTCGGGCTCGACGAGGTGACCAAGCGAAGCGGCTTTCTCGAAAACGATTTCAATTGAACCCGTCCATGCCCGCTGCCTACATCGTTGCCGAGGTGGCCATCACCAACGAAGACCAGATGAAGCTCTACCGCGAGTGGAGCACCCGGGCCATGCAGGCGTATGGAGCGGAGGTGCTGGTTCGCGGTGGCCGGGTCGAACCGCTGGAAGGTGACTGGAAGCCCCAGCGTGTGGTGGTGCTGAAGTTCAATGACATGGCCACCGCGCAGGCCTACTACCACTCCGAGACCTACACGCATGCGCGCCAGGTCCGCGAGGGCGCAGGCTCCATCCGCATGTTTGCCGTAGAGGGCGTCTGAGCGCCCCGTTCCGCTTTCTTTTTGACTTGTTCCAAAGGTAGAAACCATGAGTGCAATTGTTGATATCGTCGGCCGCGAAGTCCTGGACAGCCGTGGCAACCCCACCGTCGAGTGCGACGTGCTGCTGGAGTCGGGCGTGATGGGCCGCGCCGCTGTGCCGTCGGGCGCCTCCACCGGCTCGCGCGAAGCCATCGAGCTGCGCGACGGTGACAAGAAGCGCTACCTGGGCAAGGGCGTGCTGAAAGCGGTCGAAAACATCAACACCGAGATCAGCGAAGCCGTGCTGGGCCTGGACGCCTCGGAGCAGGCCTTCCTAGACAAGACCCTGATCGATCTGGACGGCACCGAGAACAAGGGCCGCCTGGGTGCCAACGCCATGCTGGCGGTGTCCATGGCGGTGGCCCGCGCGGCGGCTGAGGAGGCCGGCCTGCCGCTGTACCGCTACTTTGGCGGCATGAGCGCGGTGCAGATGCCCGTGCCGATGATGAACATCATCAATGGCGGCGCTCACGCCAACAACTCGCTCGACCTGCAGGAGCTGATGATCATCCCCGTGGGCGCGCCGAGCTTCCGAGAAGCCCTGCGCTGGGGTGCCGAGGTGTTCCACGCCCTCAAGGCCATCCTGCACGACCAGCACATCAGCACCGCGGTGGGCGACGAAGGCGGATTTGCCCCCTCTGTCGAAAACCACGAAGCCGCGCTGCAGCTGATTCTGCAAGCCATCGACAAGGCCGGCTACACCGCCGGAGAGCAGATCGCCCTGGGTCTGGACTGCGCCGCCAGCGAGTTCTACAAGGACGGCAAGTACGTGCTGGAAGGCGAAGGCGGCATCGCGCTGACAGCTGAGCAGTGGACCGACATGCTGGCCACCTGGTGCGACAAGTACCCCATCATCTCCATCGAAGACGGCATGGCCGAAGGCGACTGGGACGGCTGGGCCCACCTGACCGAACGCCTGGGCCAGCGCGTGCAGCTGGTCGGTGACGATCTGTTCGTGACCAACACCAAGATCCTGAAAGAAGGTATCGACAAAGGCATCGCCAACTCGATCCTGATCAAGATCAACCAGATCGGCACGCTGACCGAGACCTTCGCCGCCATCGAGATGGCCAAGCGCGCCGGCTACACCGCCGTCATCAGCCACCGCTCGGGCGAGACCGAGGACAACACCATTGCCGACATTGCGGTTGCCACCAATGCCGGACAGATCAAGACCGGCTCGCTCAGCCGTTCGGACCGCATGGCCAAGTACAACCAGCTGCTGCGCATCGAGGAAGACCTGGGCGAAGTCGCTGTCTACCCCGGCCGCGAGGCGTTGTAGCGATTACACTCGGCAGACATGGCGTCGCGCTTCGTTCCTGCCCTTCTGGTGGCCTTGCTGCTGGTGATCCACGGCCAGCTGTGGTTCGGCCGCGGAAGTGTGCCCCAGGTCAACGCCATGAAACGGCAGCTGGCCGAGCAGACCGACCTTAATCTCGCAGCCCAGCACCGCAACGACCAGCTTGCCAGCGAGGTGCAGGACCTTCGCGAAGGCCTGGACATGGTCGAGGAACTGGCGCGGCACGACCTGGGCATGGTCAAGCCCAACGAGATCTTCGTGCAGTTTGCCCAAGGTGCCGTGGCGCCCGCGGCGGCTCCCGTGCGCCCCTGAGCCTTTTCGTCAGTGGCCCTGACTGTCTGCCTGCTCGGGGGTGAATCGACCGGCAAATCAACGCTGGCACAGGTCCTGCACCGGAGCCTGACCGAGCACCACCACATGTCGGTCACCCTGGTGCCCGAGTACCTGCGCGAATGGTGTTCGAATCAGGGGCGAGCCCCCCATGCCCACGAACAGGCCGCGCTGGCCGAGGAACAGGCGCGCCAGATCCACCTTGCGCAGATCGGGGATGGGGTCGATCTGGTGCTGGCCGACACCTCGGCCCTGATGGTGGCCTGCTACAGCGAGCTGTATTTCGATGACACCAGCCTGTACCCCCAGGCGCTCGAGATCCAGCGTCAATACGACCTGACCCTGCTGATGGGCCTGGATCTGCCCTGGGTGGCCGATGGTCTGTTCCGTGACAGCCCTGCCGTGCGCGAGGCGACCGACCGCGTGCTCAGGCGTGAACTGCAAGGGGCCGGCATCGCCTTCCAGACCATCTACGGTGAAGGACCATCACGACTGCATGCGGCGCTTCGGATCGTCGGTCACCGGTTGGGCCGAATGCTGGCGCCTGACCCACCTGGCCAGCCGACCCGCCAGGGCAACTGGGTCTGCGAACGCTGCAGCGACCCCGACTGCGAGCACCGGCTGTTCAGCCGCTTGCTCACATCCCGGCCGCCAGGGCCCGCTCAGTGAACCCCGGGTGAACCTGGCGGCTGGTCAGCCTTCTGCAAGAACAGCTGCGCCGCGTCGACCGGATCGAAACGGTATTGGGCACCACAGAAATCGCAACCCACCTCGACCTGCCCCTGCTCGGCCAGAACCGACTCGACCTCGTCCGTTCCCAGCCCGCGCAGCATGGAGGCCACGCGCTCGCGGGAACAGGTGCAGGCAAAGCGGGGACCCTGCTCACCGGACAGCGGCTCGAAGTGGCGCACGTCTTCTTCCCAGAACAGCCGGCGCAGAATGGTCGCCAGGATGGCGATGCGGTTGTAGTCCTCGTTGGCCCCGATCTGGTCTTCATCACGGCGCACCGCGCCGCTGCCGGACAGGTTCGCCTCACCCTGCAGTGGCAGTCGCTGGATCAGCAGACCCGCCGCCACCCGGTCATTGGCAGCCAGTACCAGGCGGGTATCGAGCTGTTCGCTCTGGAGCATGTAGTGCTCGATGACCTCGCTGAGCTTCTCCAGCTTCTCACGCCGGTCACCGAACAAAGGCACCACCCCCTGGTAGGGCTGCTGCCCCGGCAGCCGGTCCTTCGGGTCGAGCGTGATGGCGCAGCGCCCCTGGTTGTTCACATTCACCAGATGCGACAGCGGAACGCCGTCGGCCACATCGCCCTGCACCGTGGCGGTGGCGCGCAGGGCCAGATCGGGCTGCACCTCGGCCACCGCCAGCCTGACCGGACCATCGCCCTGGACCTGCAGGATCAACGCACCGTTGAACTTGATGTTGGCCTGCATCAACGTGGCCGCAGCGGCCATCTCACCCAACAGCTCGGTCACCGCTGCCGGGTAACCACCGGCCTGCTGGCGCCGCTGCAGGATGTCCTGCCAGGCATCGGTCAGGCGCACCAGCATGCCACGCACCGGCAGGCCCTCAAAAACAAATTTGTGCAGTTCGGACAAGACAACTTCCTGGAAAAACCCAATCTGCCCAGATGGCGTTCAGCCGAGCTTTTTCAAGCCGGTCCGGTAGCGTGCGGCATTCTCGACGTAGTGTTGTGCGCTGCGGCGCACACCTTCCACCTGATCGGGACCGAGTTCCCGCACCACCTTGGCCGGGGAGCCCATGATCATGGAACCATCGGGAAAGGACTTGCCTTCGGTGACCAGGGCGCCAGCCGCAACGATGCAGTTGCGGCCGATTCGGGCACCATTGAGCACCACCGCACCGATACCGATCAGCGACTCGTCACCGATGGTGCAGCCGTGCAGCATGACCATGTGGCCCACCGTCACATTGCGACCGACCTCCAGCGGATAGCCGACATCGGCGTGCAGCACACTGCCATCCTGGATGTTGCTGCCCTGGCCGACTGTGATGGTCTCGGTGTCACCGCGCAGGGTGGCACCGAACCAGACACTGCTGTCCTGCTCCAGCACCACATTGCCCATCACCTGGGCACTTTCGGCCACCCAGCTGCTGTCGTGCAGACGGGGACTGACACCATCGAGTTCATACAAGGCCATGGGTGCTGATTTCCTGAATTCGCGGCAGGCCAGGGGCGGCCGGCACCCTAGAATTGTAAGGATGACGGTCAACACACATGCGCAGCATGCCAGCCTGCGACAGCAGGCACTGGCGGCCTTGTGCATGGCCGAACCGGCCTCCAAGCAGGCCGCCGCCCACGCACTGCAGCAGACGGCGCTGGCTGTCGACGACCCGGCCATCGACGTCGACGCTGCCGCCACACTGCAGGCTCCGCCGGGCGGCACACTGCCCGGACGCCCCGCCTCGCCGCGCCTGGTGCGTCCGGGCGACGTGCCGCAGCGCTCACCCTTCACGACCCAGGGCCTGGCTGCCCTGCTGCACGCGATTGCCCACATCGAGTTCAATGCCATCAACCTGGCCCTCGACGCAGTGTGGCGCTTCGCCGACATGCCGGCGGCCTATTACCGTGACTGGATTCGGGTGGCGGATGAAGAGGCTCTTCACTTTGGCCTGATACGACAGGAGCTGCAGGCCCTGGGCCACGACTATGGTGACTTTGACGCCCACGATGGGCTGTGGGACATGTGCGTGAAAACACAGGATGACGTGACGGCGCGCATGGCCCTGGTGCCCCGCACACTGGAGGCACGGGGTCTGGATGCCACGCCACTCATCCAGGCCCGCTTGCGCCAGGTGGCCACGCCCGCCTCGCAACGCGCCATCGGCGTGCTCGACATCATCCTGCGCGACGAGATCGGCCATGTGGCGGTGGGCAACCGATGGTACGCCTGGCTGTGCGAGCGGCAGAGCCTGCAGCCGGTGCCTCACTATCGGCACCTGACCCGCCTGCACCGTGCACCACGGCTGCGCCCGCCCTTCAATGCGCAGGCGCGCCTGGCTGCTGGCTTCAGCCAGCAGGACCTGGATGAACTGCTGACCTCACCAGGCGGGACCGGGGCCAGCCGGCCTGACGGTTCCAGGGCCGATAATCGGGGATGACCACAGTGCCCCCCGCCTCTTCGGGCAGCTCAGCCGGATCCGGCTTCGGCGCCCTGCCCCTTTCCCCGGCCACGCTGGCCAATCTCGAGCAGCTCGGCTACCGGGCCATGACCGCCATCCAGGCGGCGGCGCTGCCACCGGCCCTGCTGGGCAAGGACATCATTGCCCAGGCCAAGACCGGCAGCGGCAAGACCGCCACCTTTGCCTTGGCCCTGCTGGCCAACCTGAACCCCAGGCGCTTTGCCGTGCAGGCCCTGGTGCTGTGCCCCACCCGGGAACTGGCCGACCAGGTCACCACCGAGGTACGCCGCCTGGCCAGGTCCGAGGACAACATCAAGGTGGTCACCCTGTGTGGGGGTGTGCCGCTGCGCGGCCAGCTTTCGACGCTCGAGCATGGCGCTCACATTGTGGTCGGCACACCGGGCCGCATCATGGACCATCTGGAGAGGGGCAGCCTGCAACTGGAGGCACTCAACACCCTGGTCCTGGACGAGGCCGACCGCATGCTCGACATGGGCTTCTTCGAGGACATCGCGACCGTGGCCAGGCGGTGCCCGAAGGCACGCCAGACGCTGCTGTTTTCCGCCACCTACCCGGAAGGCATTTCCACGCTGAGCGCGCAGTTCATGCGGGAGCCGGTGACCGTGAAGGTCGAGGCGCAGCACGCGGGCGGCCAGATCGAGCAACGGTGGTACGAGGTGACGGACGATGAGCGGCTGGATGTGGTGGGTCGCTTGCTGGCCCACTTCCGACCGGCGAGCACGCTGGCCTTCTGCAACACCAAGGCCCAATGCCGCGACCTGGTGGCGGTGCTGCAGGCCCGGGGCATCAGCGCGCTGGCGCTGTTCGGCGAACTGGAGCAGCGCGAGCGCGACCAGGTCATGGTTCGTTTTGCCAACCGCAGCTGTTCGGTGCTGGTGGCCACCGACGTCGCGGCCCGCGGGCTGGACATTGCCAACCTGGCGGCGGTGATCAATGTGGACGTGACGCCCGACCCCGAGGTCCACATCCACCGAATCGGACGCACCGGCCGCGCTGGCGAGACCGGCCTGGCGCTCAATCTGGCCAGCCTGGACGAAATGGGCAGCGTCGGCCGGATCGAGCAACTCCAGGGACGCGAATCGGGCTGGCATCCGCTGGCCGAACTCACGCCTGCCAGCAACGAGCCCCTGACACCCCCCATGGTCACGCTGCACATCCAGGGTGGTCGCAAGGAGAAGATCCGTCCGGGCGATGTGCTGGGAGCCCTGACGGCCGACCTCGGCTACAGGCGTGAGCAGGTCGGCAAGATCAATGTGAACGAATGGTCCACCTATGTGGCCGTTGACCGCGACATAGCCCGG
>JALOSN010000260.1 GCA_025458415.1 Hydrogenophaga sp. | reverse complement strand
TTACGACGGTCGCCTGATCGCGCTGGACGCGGCGACCGGCCAGAAGCTGTGGGAGAAGGACACCATCATCGACCGCAAGTTCAGCTACACCATCACCGGGGCGCCCCGCGTGTTCAAGGGCAAGGTGATCATCGGCAACGGCGGTGCCGAGTACGGCGTGCGCGGCTACATCACAGCCTATGACGCGAAGACCGGCGACCAGAAGTGGCGCTGGTTCACCGTGCCGGGCGATCCGAGCAAACCCTTCGAGGACGAGTCGATGGAGCGCGCCGCCAAGACCTGGGACCCGGCTGGCAAATGGTGGGAGTTCGGTGGCGGTGGCACCGCCTGGGACACCATGACCTTCGACCCTGAACTGAACCTGATGTACATCGGTACCGGCAACGGCTCGCCCTGGGCGCACAAGAAGCGCAGCCCGGCGGGTGGCGACAACCTGTACCTGGCGTCCATCGTGGCGCTGAACCCGGACACCGGCAAGTACGTCTGGCACTACCAGCAGACACCGGGCGACAACTGGGACTTCACCTCGACCCAGCCGATGATCCTGGCCGACATCACGCTGGAAGGCAAGCCGCGCAAGGTGATCCTGCACGCACCCAAGAATGGCTTCTTCTTCGTGCTGGACCGCACCAATGGCCAGTTCATCTCGGCCAAGAACTTCGTCGACGTCAACTGGGCCAGTGGCTACGACAAGAACGGTCGCCCGATCGAGACCGAGATCGCCCGCACCGCCGACCGGCCGCGCGAGATCATCCCCAGCGCCTTCGGTGCACGCAACTGGCACTCCATGTCCTACAACCCGCAGACCGGGCTGGCCTACATGCCGGTGCAGAACGTGCCGGTGACCATGATGGACAACCGCGAATGGAAGTTCAATGCGCAGAACGTGTTCGAGCCGCACAGCGGCCTGGGCTGGAACCTGGGCATGATCCTCAATGCCGAGCCACCCAAAAGCCAACCTTTTGGTCGGCTGGTGGCCTGGGATCCGGTCAGGCAGCGGGCTGCATGGACGCATGAGCACGTCTCGCCGTGGAATGGCGGCACGCTGACCACGGCCGGCAACCTGGTGTTCCAGGGCACGGCCGACGGGCGCTTCATGGCCTTCAATGCGACCAACGGCCAGAAGCTGTGGGAGGCACCCACCGGTTCGGGTGTGATCGCCGCGCCCTCGACCTACCTGGTGGATGGCAAGCAGTACGTCTCGATCGCGGTCGGCTGGGGTGGCGTCTATGGCCTGGCCGCCCGCGCCACCGAGCGTCTGGGTCCTGGCACCGTCTATACCTTCGCCGTCGGCGGCAAGGCCGAGCCGCCGGCCCACGTGGCCGTCCAGCTGGGCAAGCTGGTCGAGGGTGTGCCCTACGACCCGAACCATGTGCAGGCCGGCACCGCGCTCTATGTGCAGAACTGCGCCTTCTGCCACGGCGTGCCCGGTGTCGACCGGGGCGGCAACATCCCGAACCTGGGCTACAAGGATGCTGCCATCATCGCCAACCTGGAAAACTTCGTGTTCAAGGGCCCCGCGACCGCGCGCGGCATGCCCGACTTCACCGGCCGTCTGAGCCAGGATGATGTGCAGAAGATCAAGGCCTTCATCCAGGGTACGGCCGACGCCATCAGGCCCAAGAAGTGAAAGCGGCTGACCCAGGTACCAGCGTCGGTCGCCCGGGTCAGCCCAGCCGGTAGGCCTGTCCGTCCGGCCGCTGCACGGCCTTCACATACTCGGCGGTGAAGCCGGGGAACAGGGCCACGATCTTGCCGCCGTCCATGCGGTACCAGCTGCGGCACTGCGCCCAGACCGAGCCGCCCAGCCGCAGCTGCAGCGCGCGGTTGTGCTCGGCCATCACCTCAGGTCGCACCTCGATCCAGCGTTGGCCTTCGCGCCTGACCCGCTGCATGCAGGCGATGGCGTGGCTCACCTCGGGTTCGATGTACAGCAGGGTGGAGGTGTGGCCGGTGGCCGTGTTGGGACCCAGCATCAGGAACAGGTTGGGAAAGCCTGTCACGCTGATGCCATGGTAGGCCTGAGGCCCGTCGGCCCAGGCCTTGCGCAGGGTCACTTGGTTCAGGCCGGTGACCTTGACCGATGAGAGCAGCTGCACCGTCTCGAAGCCGGTGGCACACACCAGCACGTCCACCGGCCGCTCGCGGCCGTCGGTGGTGACGATGCCACGCGGCGTGATGCGTTCGATGCCGGTGGTCACCAGCTCCACGTGCGCCCGCGTGAGCGCCGGGTAGAAATCGTTGGAGTAGATGATGCGTTTGCAGCCCAGGGGGTAAGGCGGGGTCAGTGCCTCGCGCAGCGCCGGGTCGGGCACCTGCCGCGCCCGGTGGACGGCCGCTGTCTTGAGCATGCCGCGGCGTGCCAGCGTGCCCTCGTCGAATCCGCGACGACCCCATTCGAGCACCTGCATCCAGGCCCAGCGCGTGAAGGCGGCGTAGGGTGGCAGGCGCGCCAGCAGGTGGTCGATCCGGCCGTAGCGCCGGTCCAGCCGCGGCATCACCCAGTTGGCGGTGCGCTGGAACACATGCAGTCGTGCCGCCTGCTGCGCGATGGGGGGCACCAGCTGCGAGGCGGTGGAGCCCGTACCGATCACGGCGACGCGGCGTCCGGCCACCGGAATGGCGTGGTGCCAGCGGGCCGAATGCAGGCGGTCACCGGCAAAGCTGTCCAGGCCGGGGATGTCGGGCCAGCGCGGCTGGTTCAGTGGCCCTGTGCTGCAGACGAAAAAGCGCGCGCGCAGGGTGTCGCCTCGGGCCGTGCGCAGGTGCCAGTGCCCGGTGCTGTCGTCAAAACGGGCTTCGGTCAATTCGCTGCCCAGACGGGTGCGGGCGCCCAGGTGGTGCCGGTCGGACAGGTCCTGCACATAGCGCTGGATCTCGGGCGCCGAGGCGAAGCGTCGCGTCCAGCGCGGGTTGGGCGCAAACGAGAAGGCGTACACCGGCGATGGCACATCCACATGCGCACCCGGGTAGGTGTTGTCCCACCAGGTGCCGCCCACGCCGGGCTGCTTCTCCAGGATCACCCAGTCGGTGATACCGGCCCGGTTCAACCCGATCCCCATGCAGACACCGGACATGCCGGCGCCCATGATGACCACTTCGTGTTCGCTGTGGCGGGGCTCGGCCACGGTGTCCAGGCGCTGGCGGGCAAAACGGGTCAGGCGGTCGATGGCCGCATCCGCACTGCGCAAGGCACCGCCGTGCAGCTGGAACACATGCCAGCGGCGCTCGGTGATGTCGCAGTGGCTGTCCACACCGGCCGACCGCAGTGCCTGGTGCAGGGCCAGCGCCTGGCCGTGCAGCATCTCGTCGGTACCGGCCTGTATCAGCACCGGGGGCAGGCCGTGAAGGTCGGCTTTCAGGGGCGAGGTCATCCAGGCCCGGTCCTCGGGCGCCGGCCCGAGGTAGTGCGTTGCGCATGCCTGTGCCCAGGCGGCGCTGAGCATGGCCTCGCCCGGTGGTTCCTCGGGCACGATGTCGGGTGCCATGTCGGCCCAGGGCGACAGCAGGAGCAGGCCGGCCGGT
>JALOSN010000259.1 GCA_025458415.1 Hydrogenophaga sp. | reverse complement strand
GTCTTGAACGGCTGCACTTGGGTGTTGATCAGGGACATGGTGTTTCCTTGGTTGGAGGTTGCTGGGAGGCTGATACAGGCATTGCTGCACTGCAACGGGCTGAATCATAGTACAGAACTATCGGTCAACGGTATTGATAGTTGCTATTTGATCGATAGTGGTTGTTGCAGTGCGGCATGAACCACCTGCCGCGATCGCGGACAACACAGTTGCGGGTCCAGGTTGATGCGGGCAAACCACACCACATCTGCTTGCGTTTACGAATCGTTCGCGTTTGTAATATTATCCACCACCCAGCCAGCCACGACGTTCCGCCCGTTGCAGCCAGCCGTCAATCCATCTGCACTGCAACCATGCCTTCACGCAAATCCAAGCAGCGCCTGCAGGCGCCTGTTCATCCCCCCCGTCCCACCTCCCACAACATCGCACTGCCCCTGGGGACCCTGTTGCTGGCCGGCTCGTTCGGCGCGGCGGCCCAGGACACGGCCAACACCACCGTCGTGCTGCCCACGGTGGTGGTCACCGAAACGGCCGTGGCCCCCGAAGGGAAAGATGCGGTACGGGCCGCGGAGGTCAGCATCGGCAAGGGAACACAGCAACTGCGCGACGTTCCCCAGTCGGTCACCGTCGTCACCGAAAGGCTGATCGATGACCGCAACCTGGATACTGTCAAGGATGCGCTGAAGAACACGGCCGGCATCACGTTCCTGGCCGCCGAGGGGGGCGAAGAAGACATTCGCCTGCGCGGCTTTGCTCTGCAGGCCACCGGAGATCTGTTCATCGACGGCATGCGCGACCCGGCCATCTACGACCGCGACACCTTCAACCTGGAGCGCATGGAAGTGCTGCGGGGCTCCGCCTCGATGCTGTTCGGGCGCGGCTCCACCGGCGGCGCGGTGAACCAGGTCACCAAGCCACCCCGCTTGATCGACGAGCACCAGGTCGACCTGACCCTGGGCAGCAACAAGTATGTGCGCGCCACCGGCGACTTCAACCTCAAGACCGGGGACAGCGCCGCTTTGCGCATCAATGCCATGGCCACCAAAGCCGACAACAACGGCAGCGGCTCCAGCATCGACAAACGCGGGCTGGCCGCGGCGTACCGCTGGGGCATCGGCGAGCAAAACGAATTCCAGGCCAGCCTCTTTCACCTGGACAACAACAACGGCATCAACTACGGCATTCCATTCATCGCGCCCACACCGGGCGCCAGCGACCGCGTCCTGCTACCCATCAAGCCGGACACGTACTACGGACTGGACAGCGACTACAACGACAGCGGCGCCACCATGGCCAGCCTGTCGCACCTTCACCGATTCAGCCGCGACAGCGAGATCAGGACCCAGGTGCGCGCGGGTCGGTTCGAGCGAGACCAGCGTTCGGGCGCCATACGCATCTGCCAGCGTGGCACCAACCCGCAGACCGGTGCCGTGACGAACGCGCAGTGTCCACCGTCGGTGACCCTGGCCGACTTCGGCCCCAACACCGTCCTGACGCGGGGTACCCACCTGAAGATCCAGGACATGGACACGGCGCAGGTGCAGAGCGATTACTCGGGCAAGTTCGAGGCCCTGGGCATGAAGCACGAACTGCTGGCCGGTGTCGACGCCTCGCGCGAAAGGCGGGTGGTCTTTGCAGCCCGCTCGGCTGCCCAGGGCGGCGTGGACCTGAGCAAACCCACCACCCTCGTCGGTACCCCTGCTGACGGTGCCCGCGTGGACGAATCGCGCCGTGTGCTGCGGGTGAACAACCAGTACACGGCCCAGGGCTGGGGTGCCTATGTGCAGGACGTCATGCAGCTGGCACCCGCCTGGAAAGTGGTGGCCGGCCTGCGATACGACCAGCTGACCGGCGACTACGACAGCTTCTCCCTGCCACAGAACGCCCCGGGTCCCGTGACGACGGAAAGCTATCGCATGAAGGTCTCCGAATGGAGCCCACGCGCGGGTGTGCTGTTCCAGCCCACGCCCCGCCATTCGTTCCACGCTTCGTTCGGCCAGTCCTTCAACACCTCGGGTGATGCCTACTCGCTGGGCGCCAGCAACGTCGATACCCCACCGGAGAAAAGTCGCAACGTCGAAATCGGCGCCCGCATCGACTCGGCCGACAAGCGATTCACGACCCGCCTGGCGGTGTTCCGCTCCGAGAAATACAACGAACGCAACACCGACCCCGACCTGCCGGTGGTCACCCTTTCGGGCAAGCGCCATGTCTCGGGCTTTGAAGCCGACGTGGCAGGCCGTCTGACGCCCCAGTGGGAGGTCTTTGGCTCCTACATGTGGATACCCAGCGCCAGGGTCGACCAGGCCGCCCCGTGCCCCGCCATCCAGGCGACCGGACCTGGCGGCGGTTGCCTGCAAGGCGCGCCAGGCGAGCGTCCAGGCGACCGCCCTTCGCTGACCCCGGAACACAGCGGCACGGTGTGGACCACCTACCAGTTCACACCCAGGCTGCGCCTGGGCGCTGGCCTGAACTTCCGCAGCCAGCAGAAGCCCACCCGCGTCGAATGGTCCGTGCCCTCCTACGTGACGGCCGACCTGATGGCCGAATACAAGTTCGACTTCGATCGGCTCACCCTCAAGGCCAACCTGAGCAATGTGACCGACAAGCTGTACGCCGACCAGCTCTACCCGGCGCACTACGTGCCCGGCGCTGGTCGCACCCTCCAGGTCACGGCCAGCCTGACATTCTGATGAACTGAGGGTACCTGCTCCCGACGAGCGAGGGCCACCCCCGGGTGGCCTTCGCTGCTTGCGAACTGCCGTTACCCGATAGCCCCATGCTGATCACCCTGCCCCACATCCTCTCACCGGACGAGCTCCATCGGGTACGCCCACTGCTGGACAAAGCGCCCTGGCAGGACGGCCGCGACAGCGCAGGCCCGCAGGCCAGAATGGTCAAGAACAACGAGCAACTGCCGCACGACTGCGAGGCTGCACAGACGATTCGGCACCTGGTCACGGCGGGTCTCAACCGCTCGGCCACCTTCTTCAGCGCGGCCCTGCCGCTGCGCGTGTTCACGCCGCGCGTCAACCGCTACGGCGGCCAGAGCAATAGCTACGGTGCCCACATCGACAACGCCGTGCGGCTCAAGGGTGGCGAGGCCGGCAGCCCCGCCTACGTGAGGACCGATGTCTCCTGCACCGTGTTTCTCAATGACCCCGACGACTACGACGGGGGCGAACTCACGGTCCATGACACCTATGGCACCCGGGGCGTCAAGCTTCCGGCAGGGCACGCCGTTCTGTACCCGGGCACCAGCCTGCACCAAGTCACGCCCGTCACCCGAGGCCATCGCCTGGCCTGCTTCTTCTGGGTGCAGAGCATGGTGCGCAGCGACGAGCAACGCCGCCTGCTCTATGAGCTGGACATGAACCTGCTCTCGCTGCGCGAGCGCCACGGCGAGACAGCAGAGACCACCGCCCTGACTGGCACCTATCACAACCTCCTGCGCATGTGGGCTGAAACGTGAAAGACCCCCACGCTCCACCGCTGCGCGGGTCGCTGCCCCCCGAGGGGGCTGATCCGGCTTGGGGCGGCCCGGCGCCGGATCGC
>JALOSN010000258.1 GCA_025458415.1 Hydrogenophaga sp. | reverse complement strand
TCCATGTCCAGCCAGTGCTGGAAATAGTCGCTCATGTTGTAGCCGCAGAAGGGCAGCATGGCGAACGGGTCACGGCGCACCACGCCCTGGGCGCCGAAGGCAGCGGCGGTGGTTTCCGAACCCATGGTGGCGGCCATGTAGACACCCTCGGTCCAGTCGCGGGCCTGGGTCACCAGCGGCACCGTGGTGCTGCGGCGGCCGCCGAAGATGAAGGCGTCGATGGCCACGCCGTTGGGGTCGTCCCACTGGCTGTCCAGCGCCGGGTTGTTGGTGGCGGCCACCGTGAAACGCGCGTTGGGGTGGGCGGCCTTGGCGCCGGTCTCCCTGGCGATCTCGGGGGTCCAGTCCTTGCCCTGCCAGTCGATCAGGTGGGCCGGCTTGCTGCCGCTGTCCTGCTCCATGCCTTCCCACCACACGTCGCCGTCGTCGGTGAGGGCGACGTTGGTGAAGATGACGTTCTCGTTCAGGCTGGCCATGCAGTTGGGGTTGGACAGCGTGTTGGTGCCGGGGGCGACGCCGAAGTAGCCGGCCTCGGGGTTGATGGCATACAGCTTGCCGTCGGCATGGGGCTTGATCCAGGCGATGTCGTCACCGATGGTGGTGACTTTCCAGCCCTCGAAGCCCTTGGGCGGCACCAGCATGGAGAAGTTGGTCTTGCCGCAGGCGCTGGGGAAGGCCGCCGCGACGTGGTACTTGCGGCCCTGCGGACTGGTGACACCCAGGATCAGCATGTGCTCGGCCAGCCAGCCCTGCGCGCGCCCCATGGTCGAGGCGATGCGCAGCGCGAAGCACTTCTTGCCCAGCAGGGCGTTGCCGCCATAGCCCGAACCGTAGGACCAGATCTCGCGCGTCTCGGGGAAGTGCACGATGTACTTGGTGGTCGGGTTGCAGGGCCAGGTGGTCTTGTCCTTCTCGCCGGCGGCCAGCGGGGCGCCCACCGTGTGCATGCAGGGCACGAAGTCCCCCTCGGTGCCCAGCACGTCGTAGACGGCCTTGCCCATGCGGGTCATCAGCTTCTGGTTCACAGCCACGTAGGCGCTGTCGGTCAGTTCGATGCCGATGTGCGCGATGTGCGAGCCCAGCGGGCCCATGCTGAAGGGCACCACGTACATGGTGCGGCCCCTCATGCAGCCGTCGAACAGCGGGTTGAGGGTGGCGCGCATCTCGGCCGGCGCCATCCAGTTGTTGGTCGGGCCGGCATCTTCCTTCTTCTCGGAGCAGATGAAGGTGCGGTCTTCGACGCGGGCCACGTCCGACGGGTCGGTGCGGGCCAGGAAACTGCCCGGGCGCTTGGCGGGGTTGAGCTTGATGAAGCTGCCGGCCTCGACCAGTTCCTGGCACAGGCGGTCGTATTCGGCCTGGCTGCCGTCACACCAGTAGATGCGGTCGGGTTTGCACAGGGCGGCCATGTCGGCCACCCAGGCAACCAGCCGGGCGTTCTTGACATGGGAGGGCACATTCAGATCAAGGCCCTGCATCGCGGGAGAATTCATGGAAGAGGCTCCTGAGGTTTGAAATCGTCCGGCAAAAGCGACGCCAACAGCCATCTCGGCCCGCGCAGCGGGGGGAGACGGCTGAAGTGATCCCTCTTGCAACAAGGGGGGCGGTCGGCGCTCGGGTAGCCGCCTGCGCGGGGTTCGCGGGGGCGGCCGCAGGGACAAAAAGCGGGTGGGTGGACCCGGGTTTTGGTAGCGTATCGGCCAGTTGTCCCGATTTTAAGAAATCGGCCCAGTCAGTTACCGGCAAGTTACATGCAAAACCCGCATAACCTTATGCGTGCGCATGGCCCGTGGGCCGATGTGCCCCGAGTTTGTCGCGCCGGCGACAACAAAAAACGCCCCCGAAGGGGCGCCTGGCAGGGTGGAAGGGCCTGCGGTGTTCAGGCCATGAACACCGCAATGAAGGCCAGCAGGAAGATCAGCACACCACCAGCGACCGGCAGGACGATGGGCATCAGCGGGGTGATCGCCTCCACCACGTCCTCGGTTTCGGCGTGGTCGGTGCTGTGGTCGTGGTGGGCCATGGTGTTCTCCGGGAATAGATCTGAATCCCCGGGATTTTAGCCTTCCCCAGCCGGGTCGTGCCAGTCGTCCGGCCAAGGCCGGGTGCCACTCACAGCAGGGCGTAGGTGGTGCTGGCCCGGCACACGCTCTTGCCATCCGAGGCCGCCACGATGTCGATTTCGCCGAACACCAGGCTCTTGCCGGCGCGCACGATCCGCGCGGTAACCAGGGCATCCTGTCCGGCCAGCGGTTTGAGGAAGCTGGAGTTCAGCTGAACCGTGGTCATGGGCTGGCGGTCACCCAGGCGCGAGACGATGGCCAGCACCATGGCGGTGTCGGCGGCCGACATGAGGGCCTGACCGCAGACCATGCCACCGATGCGGGCCAGTCGTTCGGAGAATGGCAGGCGCACCGTGGCCTCGCCGTCGCCGAAGGACTCCACCCTCAGGCCCAGTTCCTGGACCCAGGGGGCAAACCAGTCGGACAGCAGCTGTTGCAGGCGCGCGGCATCGGCCGGCACGGCCGGTTCGGCGGGGTTCTTGCTCATGCCCTCACTGTACCGCCCCAGCCGCCGGCCTCCGACAGGGTTGGCCCGGGGGCACCTTCATTCCTCCCTGCGAAAGCGCGCCAGCCAGTGCTCCATCAGCTTGCCCGCCGCTTCGCGGCCGCCCAGACCAAAGGACAGGGCCACGGCCACCGCCACGGCACCCAGGGTCAGACCGAAGGCCAGGTTGACGATGTCATCGGCAATGCCCATGGCGCGCAGGCCCATGGCAATGACCAGCGCCAGGATGGCCAGCCGGGCGATCCGGGCCAGGCCCTTGGTGTCGGCACCGCTGGCGCGGTCGATCGCTTCGTAGGCCACGTTGGCCAGCCAGAAGCCGATCACCAGAATGGCCGATCCCAGCAGCACGTCGCCACCGAACTCGATGAAGCTGGCGACGATGCCGCTGACCTGCGCAAAACCCAGCTGGCTGGCGGCTTCAACGGTGGCAAACAGCATGGCGAAGAACAGCACCACGCGGCCGACAAAGGTCGAGGCGCTGGTCTTCTCGAAGGCATGGGCCATGCCGATGCGCCCCGGCAGCGTGTCGAAGCCCAGCGTGGCCAGCAGGCTGGCCAGCAGCCTGCTGGCAAACGAGGCCACGATCCAGGTGATCACCAGGATCAGCGCGGCGGCCACGATGTGGGGCACGGCGGTCATGATCTGGTTGAGCATGTCGGTGGCGGGACGCGAGATGGCCTCGATTTGCAGCGCATCCAGCGCCGCGATCAGCGAGGGCAGGAACACCGCCACAAACACCAGCATGCCCACCACACTGGAAAGCTGAACGGTGTCGGACAGACCGGCCTTGTTGCCCAGCCTGTCGATGCCCGCGGTGCGGCTGAGGTTGCCCACCACATGGCGCAGCACGGTGGCCACGATCCAGCCGATGCCGCCGATGACCACCGCGGCCACGATGTTGGGCAGCATGGCCAGTGACTTGTCGATCATGTGGCTGAGCGGGGCCATCAGGCTCTGCATGCCCAGCGCATCCAGGATCATGGTCATG
>JALOSN010000257.1 GCA_025458415.1 Hydrogenophaga sp. | reverse complement strand
CGGTGAGCCCCTGCCCTACGCCACCCTCATCTACGTCTGGGACAACCGCTACCCGGTGGGTACCGTCATTCCCAACCCGCACACCTCGCGCATCCGGCATCTGGTCATCGAGTCCGGCCCGGAACGCCTGGGCCGGTGGGTCGACATCGAGCGCGATGTGGAGGCCGACTACCGGCAGGTGTTCGGAGAATCCCCCGGGGCCCTGCTGAGCATCGGCGTCATGACCGACAGCAACAATACCGGCGCCAGCGCACAGGCGTGGTTCGGGCCGGTGTCGTTGAGTGCCGAGGACCGGCCGCAGCAGGGTGGCCCTTCAGCGCAATGAAGGCTCACCGTTCACCGGCCTGGCTCCAGATCCACCCAGCCACCTGGCGTGTGACGCGCCAGTCCTGACGCACTGAACCGCCACAGGTGCAGCCAGCCGTTGTCCAGCAGTTGCTGGACCACCGCATGGCGGGCGATGACCGCGTCGATGGCATCCTGCGGCGCGTCGATCACCACCGTCAGCCGCAACGGCTCGTGCACCCAGCGCGTGCCGTCGTGCAGCGACTGCTTCGACAGGCCGATGCGCAGGTCGCCCGCGTTTCCCTCGAACACCCCCAGCGTGCCGCCCACCACGTTGTGCAGCACCTTGTTGCCGCTGCCCAGGTGCAGCGGGTCGCAGGTCGAGCTGTGGTACTGCCAGTTGATCCAGTGCGTGACCAGCATGGGCGCCGTCATCAGCAGTTCGAGCACACTGCCGTCTGCGTCCTGGCTGGCGTCGTAGTCGTGCAGGAAGGATCGGCCCTGCAGGTCCGTCCCCAGGGTGCGCCTGCGGGGGGCGATGACGAAGGCCGCGTTGCCCGCCAGTCCCCATTCGGGCCGGGTCTGGGCCCCGTCATTGGCGCGGCGCTGCAGCGTGACCAGCAGACTCTCGGCCGGCACGGCCGGGTCCAGCCCGAGCAGGGGTGCGCGCTCGCGCCGGACCCGGTCACCGGCACGCGCCAGTACCGGCTGCAGCCGGTGCCAGTGCGCCCGGGCGCTGGGCGGCAGCGTGTCCAGGTCGAAGCCCTCGATCTCGTCGGTGGTGGTGTTGTGCAGCGCGGCCACAAACCAGGTGGCCTCTGGCACCAGCGTGCCCTGCTCGCGCAGGCCCGTGCGCACCGCCGGATCGTTGAGCAGTTGGGCCAGGCTGCGGGCATTGACCTCGCCGGTCTGGCCGCAGCAGGCGCCGCAGTCCAGCGCCGCCGCGTGGGCGTTGTTGGCCGACTGGCTGCCATGTCCCACCAGCAGCACCAGCGGTGCCAGGTCGCGGTCCAGCCCCATGGCGTGCAGCACGCGAGCGGCCAGCGCCACCCGCTGAGCGGTTTCCACCCCCGCCAGCTGCGGTCGGCACACGGGCCGGTAGCGCGCCGGCAGACCGTGCAGGTCGTCGCGCGCGCGTGCCTGTGCATCTGGGAGCAGCCATTGTGTCAGCGGGCCCAGGTAGCCCAGCCCGGCCGACTCGACAAACGAGAAGGCGGCGCCCGGCCAGCGGCTGAAGGCACGCCAGCGCTCGCCCAGCGCCAGCCGCTGCTGCCGCGCCTGCCCGGCTTGCGCCTGCATGTGCTCGGCGTCGGCCCCGGGGGCCGGGTCCATCACGTCCTGCACCTCCATCGCCGGCGCCAGCAGGCCCGGCAGTTGCGGACGCCGCGCATCGGTGGCCAGGGGCGTGTAGGCCACCGGCAGGCCGAAAAAACCGGCAAAGCCCAGCGTCTGCACCGACCCTGACTCGGCCTCGATGGCGCGCCGCAGCGGCTCGCTGCGCACGTCGATGCAGAACGCCGCCTGCACCTCCACCGGCACCGGCTCCACCCTGGGGCTGGCGGACAGCAGCCGCTGCGCCAGCGTGCGCTGGTAGCCCCGCTCCAGCGCCACCTGCCACACCTCGTCCACCAGCAGCGTGTCCTCGGCCTGTGCCAGCCGCTGCGGCGCCTCGGCCCAGGCCGCCTGTAGCGCGGCAAAGGCGCGGGCGGTGCGCGGCCCGCTGCTGCCCTCCAGAAGCACCGCACCCCAGGCCAGGCGAATGGCCAGCAGATCGCGCAAATGACCGTCTTCAGCGTCCTGCTGGCCCGCCTGCCAGCCCAGGTAGGCGCACCACGAGGCCCAGCCGTTCACCGTCAGCAGCACCGCTTCCAGGTAGTCGGCCCACACCGTGGCCGGCAGGCCCAGCCGCGAAAGCACCCAATGCTCGGCGTCCTGCCGGCTGGCCGGCAGCACCCCCAGCGCCCGGTCCAGCCGGGGCAGCCCCATCAGCAGGCCGATGCCGTGGTCGTGCTGCAGCGTCTCGCGCCAGAAGCTGTACAGGCCCTGCGTGCGCTCGGGTCGCCAGTCGGCCTGGTGCTCGTCGAAGTAGGCTGCGCAGGTCTGGCTCACCTGGTGGGTGATGGCCTGCCGCCACGACAGCCGTTGCGCGCGGTCGGAGTCGCTGTCGAGCACGTCGATCAGCAAGGGCAGCTGTGGCAGTTGCAGCGGCGTGTTCAGTGCAGACACACAGCGGCTGAAGTTCCACCCGGCCGGGCGGGCCGCGACCACCTGGTCCAGCGCCTGCTCCACATCGTCGCGGCCGATGCGTCCTTCGGCCCAGGCCTCGCGCAACAACTCGCGCGTGGGCAGCACGCTCATGCCGCCCAGCACCCCCATGCGCGCGGCCACACGCCGCACGGGCATGCCAATGCGCGCCCAGTGCGGGTTGACGGCAATCGCGCGGTCCAGCGGCCAGGCCGGGGCAATGGCCCCGCAGGCCGCCCGGCAGGCGGTCTCCATCCCGTCGTTCCAGGGCATCAAGGCAGCGCCCTTCCGCATCTCCACGCCAGGGACCGCAGTCGGCCGGTCGCAAACGGTGTCGGTCATTGTCATCTCCGGTTCAAGGGCTGAAGTTCGGGTGCCATGGGTCGGTCAGCGCGGGTTGTCAGCGTGGGGTGTCGGCGCTGGGCCGAGGCACCACCGCCAGTCGCCGCCGCAAGGGGTCGGCCGGGACCCAGGCCGCTGGCCACAGGCGCAGCGCCAGTCGGGTGTAGACCTCGTCCAGATAGAAGCCGGCATAGCTCCAGCGCCGCCAGGTCTGCAGCGCCTGCGGCTGCCACTGCAGCACCGCCAGACACAGGTACAGGCCGGCCAGGCCCGCCAGTGCCAGCCCGCCCAACCCGTGCGCAGGTGCATCGACCAGGCCCAGCGGCAGCAGGTGCACCAGCCAGGCCAGGCCGGTCAGGCCGCCCACCATCAGCAGGCCGGCCAGCCACTGCCAGGCCGGTGTCTGGCCACCCTGGTTGTCCGCCGTCAGCCACAGCAGCGGAGCCCAGGCCAGCGCCAGGGCTGCGCTCCACCACCAGGGCCAGGCCGCAGCACCGGCCAGCATGGGCACACCCAGCACCACCGCCAGGGCCAGCACCGGCGCCAGCCACAGGCTGGCCGGCCGCACCGCCGGGCTGCGGTGCAGCGCCTGCAGCCGGGTCTGGCGCACCACGCCCGAGGCCGACAGGAAGGCGTGCGCCTTGTACAGCGAATGCCCCACCAGGTGCAGCGCCGCCAGCGTGTAC
>JALOSN010000256.1 GCA_025458415.1 Hydrogenophaga sp. | reverse complement strand
GGTTCGATGCGCGATCAGGAAGTCATCGATGCGGCGAACGAGCGTGGTGTGGCCATGGTGTTCACGGGCGTGCGCCACTTCCGCCACTGAGACAGTCCCTGGGGTTGTCTTTCATTCAAACAGGAGCGAGTGCATGGAACCCACCGTTGTCGATGAGCGCACGCGCTCGGCCAAGACCTTGACCACCATCATCTACGCCCTGTACGCGGCATCGTTTCTGGTGGGCATCACGGCCATCGTGGCCATCGTGATGAACTACGTCAAGCGCGAGGACATGCAGGGCACGCTGTTCGAGAGCCACTTCCGCTGGCAGATCCGGACCTTCTGGTTCGGATTGCTGTGGGGCGTGCTGGGCGCGTTGAGCCTCTTCATCGTCGTGGGGTTTGCGGTGCTGCTGGCCAACGCGGTCTGGATCATCTTCCGCATCGTCAAGGGCTGGCTCAACCTCAATGACAACAAACCCATGTACGCCACTGCCCCCTGATCCTGTTCGGGCAGGCCTGATCCCCGGGCCCACAAACCCCAGCTGAAGAGCTTGCGCAGGCGAGTCCGAAGACTGCCCTAGAATGCGGGCTTTTTTGCACAGGGAGAAGGATCAGATGAAAGCAGTTTTTGTGGCGCTGTCGGTGGCTGTTCTGTTGTCGGCTTGTGGTGCGAGTGCGCCCAAGGCCGGATCGGCCCAGGCGGCAAATGAGCCGGCCACCGCCAGTGGCAACACACGTGTGGTCAAGTCGCGCGACGGCAGCTTCGAGGGTGAGGTGATCGGCACCCCGGCCGCCGGCAGCAAGTTTGCCCAGCTCAAGATCGGCATGGGCATGCGCGAAGTTCAGGACGTGATGGACCGCGCGCCAGACCGCTCCCACAGCTATGAGTCCGGCAAACGCTGGATCCCTTTCTACTTCGGCAATGACGCCCGCCGCCTGCAGGCGCTGTTTCGGGGTGAGGGTTGCCTGGTCTTCACCGATGGCAACGTCTGGGGTGGGGCAGGCGGCGACCTGATCCAGATCCAGGTGGACGCCAGCGGAGCGTGCTACCAGCCCTGATCTGGGGCGGGCAAGGCATCGGCGACTGTTTCGGCCTGCCCGCCGCGCTCAGGGGGCGTGCAGACCGGCGAACACCTCGCGCGCCGCGGCGACGGTGGCGGCAACGTCATCGTCAGAGTGGGCGGCGCTTACAAAACCGGCCTCGTACAGGGCGGGAGCGATGTACACGCCACGGTCCAGCAGGCCGTGAAACAGCGTGTTGAAGCGGGCTCCGTCGGTCTTCATCACGGCCGCGTAGTTCTGTGGCAGTTCGGGCAGCAGGAAGAAGCCGAACATGCCACCCTGGCAATCCCCGCAGAAGGCAATGCCTTCGGCATCGGCCGCGGCCTTGAGGCCATCGACCAGGTCTCGCGTCCGCGACGACAGGTGCTCGAAGAACCCCGGCTTCTGGATCTCCTTCAGGGTGGCCAGGCCGCAGGCGGTGGCGACCGGGTTGCCCGACAGCGTTCCGGCCTGGTAGACGCCGCCCAGCGGCGCCAGCTGCTCCATCACGGCGCGCTTGCCCCCAAAGGCGGCCAGTGGCATGCCGCCACCGATGACCTTGCCCATCACCGTCATGTCGGGCTCGAAACCGGGAATCAGCGAGGCATAGTGGCCCTGCGCACTGCCCAGGCCGACGCGGAAACCGGTCATGACCTCGTCGAACACGAACAGCGCACCATGCTGCGTGCACAGCTCGCGGATGCGTTTGACAAAGGGCACACTCGCGCGCACGAAGTTCATGTTGCCGGCGATCGGCTCGATCATGACGCAGGCAATGCCGTCGCCATGCTCGGCGAACGCGGCCTCGATCTGCGCGACGTTGTTGTATTCCAGAACCAGGGTGTGCTGCACCACCTCGGGTGGCACGCCGGCGCTGGTCGGATTGCCGAAGGTCGCCAGACCCGAGCCGGCCTTGACCAGCAGTGCGTCGGCATGTCCGTGGTAGCAGCCCTCGAACTTGATGATGGTCTTGCGGCCGGTCGCGCCGCGCGCCAGGCGGATCGCGCTCATGCCGGCCTCGGTACCCGAGCTCACCAGGCGCACCATCTCCAGGCTCGGGACCAGCTTGATGATCTCCTCGGCCAGCTCCACCTCGCGCTCGGTCGGCGCACCGAACGAGAAGCCGTCCATGGCGGCCTTTTGCACCGCTTCCAGCACCGCCGGGTGGCCGTGGCCCAGGATCATCGGGCCCCAGGACCCGATGTAGTCGATGTATCTGCGGCCGTTGGCGTCCCAGAAGTGGGCGCCTTTCGCACGCTGGACAAAGCGGGGTGTGCCTCCGACCGCGCGAAAGGCACGCACAGGCGAGTTCACGCCGCCGGGGATCAGGGTCTTGGCACGCTCGAAGAGGTCGATGTTGCGGTCGGTCATGGGCAGGTGGTTCAGTGCTTGGTGGTGTCCAGCGGAAAATCGTCGGCGTCCAGGGTGCTGTCGGCGGGCACCTCGCCCGCTTCGTCCGGCCCGGCCGGGGCATCATCTTCTTCGTGGGCCCAGAACAGGCGGTCCGGTACGGCGTGACCCATGCCTGGCTGAAAGCCGGCGTCCAGGCACTGGTCCAGGTAGTTCAGGGCTTCGGCGCAGGCGGTCTGCAGATCGGTGCCGGCGGCAATCAGGGCACACAGGGCAGCCGACAGCGTATCGCCTGCGCCGCTGAATGTCGCCTCGAACCGCTCGTACCGGGCGCTGGTCAGCACCGTTTCGGGTGAGGCCAGATGGCTTTCGAGTTGCTGGTCAGCGGCATTGAAGCCGGTCACCAGGGTGTATGGCACACCATGCACGGCAGCGGCGCGTGCGATCTCGCGCGCGTTCGGCGGCCGATCGCCTTCCCAGTCCGGCAGCAGCCATCGACACAGGGTGCTGTGGTTGCCCACCAGCACGGTGGTCTGGGGCAGCAGCAGCTCGACGCAGGCGTCGAGGTAGCTCTCGATGGCCAGCTCGTCCCACCAGGACAGGTCCGGCATGTAGGCCACCACTGGCACCTCGGCATAGTCGGTGGTCATGCTGGCAATGGCGCTGAGGTTCTCCGGGCTGCCGACGAAGCCGACCTTGAAGGCCTGAACCGGCATGTCCTCCAGCGCACATCGTGCCTGGTCGGTCAGGGCCTCTTCGTCGAACGCAATGTGGTCGTGGATCTCGGATGTGTCGCGGACATAGGTGCCGGCCACCACCGGCAAGACGTGCACGGATGCGCTCGACATGGCCGTCAGGTCGGCCGCCAGGCCGCCAGCGCCGCTGGGGTCGTTGGTGTTGAACACCATGACGCAGGGCAGGGACGACTGACCCGGCTCAATGCCGGTCTTGGTGGACGGATCTAGGGTGTCGCTCATGGACCAAGGTCGGACGTTGGGCTTGTGTGGATGGCCCGGTCAGCAGCCCACGTATTGCGGGAAATCCAGCGTGACGCGCAGCACACAGGCAGCTTTCCAGCGTGTCCCCGCTCGATACAATCATTGCATTCTATGTCAATGAACCCTATAAACATGAGCGATCCCAAGACTTGGATGTGTCTGATCTGCGGCTGGATCTATGACGAGGC
>JALOSN010000255.1 GCA_025458415.1 Hydrogenophaga sp. | reverse complement strand
CGACGCCTTTCTCACCGGGGTGCTGGCCACCGCGGTGGCCTCGCCCTGCACCGCCCCGTTCATGGGCGCTTCGCTGGGCCTGGCCATCGGCCTGCCCACCGCCCAGGCGCTGGCGGTGTTTGCCCTGCTGGGCCTCGGCATGGCCCTGCCCTACCTGGCCGCCAGCTGGTGGCCGGCGGTGGCCCGGCTGCTGCCACGCCCCGGCGCCTGGATGCAGACTTTCCGCCAGCTCATGGCCTTCCCCATGTTCGCCACCGTGGTGTGGCTGTTGTGGGTGCTGGGGCAGCAATCGGGTGTGGATGGCGCCGCCGCCCTGCTGATGCTGCTGGTCATGCTGGCCATGCTGGTGTGGGCGCTGGGCCTGCGCCGGCGGGCACGGGTGGTACTGGCCTCCATGTCGGCTGCCGGCCTGCTCTGGCTGGGCTGGTCGATCGGTCCCCACGTGACGCGCCTGGAGGAGGGTCAGGCCGGCGGCCCCGTGCCCACCGCCGTGGCGGGTGTGGCCTGGGAGGCGTGGACACCGGGGCGCCAGGCCGAGCTGCTGGCCCAGGGGCGCCCGGTGTTCGTCGACTTCACCGCCGCCTGGTGCGTCACGTGCCAGTACAACAAGCGCACCACGCTGGCCGACGCCGCCGTGCTGGACGATCTGGCCGCACGCCAGGTCGCGCTGCTGCGCGCCGACTGGACCCGGCGTGACCCGTCCATCACCGCCGAGCTGGCCCGCCTGGGCCGCAACGGGGTGCCGGTCTACGCGCTCTACAGGAACGGGCTGCCACCCGTGTTGCTGTCCGAGATCCTGACCGTGGAGGAGGTTCGCACGGCCCTGGCCACCCTCTGAAGCCCGGTACCGTTTCTGTCCACCGTTTCCGGAGTTCCTTCATGCCTTTGCAACGCCGTCCGTTTCTGGGCCTGGGCGCCGCCCTGCCCCTGGGCCTGCTGCTGCCCAGCCTGTCCCACGCCGCCCGCATCGGGCAGCCCGCTCCCGACTTCACGCTGGAAGACACGGCCGGCAAGCCGCTGCGGCTGTCCAGCCTGCAGGGAAAACCGGTGGTGCTGGAGTGGCTGAACCCCGGCTGTCCGTTTGTGCGCAAGCACTACCAGGGCAACATGCAGTCGCTGCAGGCCACCTACACGGGCAAAGGGGTGGCGTGGTTGGCCATCAACTCCACCCACGACAGCAGCGTCGACTACCAGGCGCCGCCCCAGCTGGGGCGCTGGATGCAGGAACAGAAGGCCGCCGTCACCGCCACCCTGATGGACGACGATGGCAAGGTGGGCATGGCCTACGCGGCCCGGGTCACCCCGCACATGTACATCATCGACGCCCGGGGCACGCTGGTGTACGCCGGCGCCATCGACAGCATCCCCTCGGCCCGCGTGGCCGACATCGAACGTGCCACCAACTTCGTGCGCCAGGGGCTGGACGAACTGCTGGCCGGCCAACCGCTGAGCACCCCGGCCAGCCAGGCCTACGGCTGCAGCATCAAATACAAGAACGGTTCGGCGTGATGACAGTCGCCGAGTTGCCGGCAGCGCCGGTCCCGGTCCGCCGTCGCCTGATCACCTCGGCAGGCGGCTTGCTGCTGGCCGCGTCGCTGCTGGCCGGTTGCAGCCGGCAGCCCGACCCGCTGCGCGTGGAACTGGAGGAGGGCCGAGCGCTGTTCGAGTCGAGGCAGGCGCTGATGTTCGACATCCGCGAGAACAGCGAGCACGCCACCGGTGTGGCCGACGGGGCCCGCTTGCTGCCCATGTCGCAGCTGCAGCAGCGCCTGGGTGAGATACCGAAAGACCCGGGCCAGCCGGTGCTCATCATCTGCAACACCCAGAACCGGTCGAGCAAGGTGGTCGAAGCGATGAAGGAAGCCGGTTGGGACAATGTGCGCTACGTGCATGGCGGCATGAGCGCCTGGGCGAAGAACGGCTGGCCCATGGTTCGGCCATTCGGGTTGACGCGACCCTGAGATTCCGGGCCGTGACCCCACCGGACGGGTGTGACCGACGGACCAGGGTTCTGGCCGGATAATCCGGGGTGTACATCGCGATTGACACCACCCGGATCACCCCATGCCCTTTGCCCCCCTGCAGAACGACACCTTCCTGCGCGCCTGCCTGCGCCAGTCCACCGACCACACGCCGGTCTGGCTGATGCGCCAGGCCGGGCGCTACCTGCCCGAGTACTGCGCCACGCGCGCCAAGGCGGGGTCGTTCATGGGTCTGGCCACCAACGTGGGCTATGCGACCGAGGTGACGCTGCAGCCGCTGGATCGCTACGCGCTGGACGCGGCCATCCTGTTCAGTGACATCCTGACCGTGCCGGACGCGATGGGCCTGGGGCTGTCGTTCGCGCAGGGCGAGGGGCCGAAGTTCGCGCGCAACGTCCGCACCGAGGCCGATGTGGCCACGCTGGCCGTGCCCGACATGGACAAGCTGCGCTATGTGTTCGACGCGGTCACCAGCATCCGCAAGGCGCTCAATGGCCGCGTGCCGCTGATCGGCTTTTCGGGCAGCCCCTGGACATTGGCCTGCTACATGGTGGAAGGCGGTGGCTCGGACGACTACCGCGCGGTCAAGAGCCTGATGTACGCGCGCCCGGACCTGATGCACCGCATCCTGGCGATCAACGCCGACGCGGTGGCCGCCTACCTGAACGCGCAGATCGACGCCGGCGCCCAGGCGGTGATGGTGTTCGACAGCTGGGGCGGCGTGCTGGCCGATGGCAAGTTCCAGGAATTCAGCCTGACCTACACGAAGCGCGTGCTGGCGCAGCTCAAGCGCACGGACGCGAGCGGCGCGACCGTTCCACGCATTGTCTTCACCAAGGGCGGCGGACTGTGGCTGGCCGACATGAAGGGCCTGGACTGCGAAGCCCTGGGCCTGGACTGGACGGTGAACCTGGGCGCGGCGCGCAAGCTGGTGGGCGATTCGAAGGCACTGCAGGGCAACATCGACCCCAACGTGCTGTTCGCGCCGCCCGAGGCGATCGAGCGCGAGGTGGCGGCGGTTCTGGAGAGCTTCGGCAAACCCCACCAGGGCGCGGGCCATGGCCCGACACACATCTTCAACCTGGGCCACGGCATCAGCCAGTTCACCCCGCCCGAGCACGTGAAGGTGCTGGTCGATGCCGTGCACAGCCACTCGCGCCGGCTCAGGGCCGGCTGAGGTGCAGGACCGGTAGCACACGCGGTCAGCGCAAAGGCCGCATGGTGCAAGCCCCGCCTGCTAGCACAAAATCCGGCCAAAAAAGCACTTGACAAGCTTCACTTATGCACAAAATTCGTGCTGCGACGCAACGCACGGTCGCTGCCGTGTGACACCGTCACCCATCCGTCATGTGTTCCGTAAGTCCTTGATTTGATTGGTCTTTGCTTTCTGCTTTTTTTGTGAGCAATTTAAGAAAGCCCTTGATTTTCAAGGCTTCCGGGACCGCCGGGGACAACTATCAACAAAGTTATCCACAGATTCTCTGGACAGCACCGGAAGCAAAATCAAATCAAGCACTTAGCGTAAATTTCGACAGTTGAACCGAAGAAAAGGCGCGCAAGATGAGCTTTTGGCCTACTGTCGC
>JALOSN010000254.1 GCA_025458415.1 Hydrogenophaga sp. | reverse complement strand
ATGCTCAGACCGGCGGTCTGGGGCCAGTCGGCCCAGGCGGCCAGCTGCTCGCATGCCGTCTCGATCACCCATCGGCCCATGGGCAGGATCAGGCCGGTGTCCTCGGCCACCGGAATGAAGTCGGCCGGAGCCACCAGTCCGCGCTTGGGGTGGTTCCAGCGGATCAGGGCCTCCACGCCGGTGATGACGCCCTGCCGGTCCACCTGGGGCTGGTAGTGCAGCACGAACTGGTGTTCCCGGATCGCGGTGCGCAACTCGGCACTGATGGTGGCATTGGTGCTGACCGTCGCCTGCATCGCAGGGTCGAAGAAACACACCGTGTTGCGTCCCAGGCTCTTGGCCTGGTACATCGCCAGGTCGGCCTGCTTGAGCAGTTCGCTCACATCGGTCTGCATGCCCACGAACGGGGTGACGCCGATGCTGGGTGTGGCGAAGTGCTGGTGGCTGTCGATGACAAAAGGCTCGCGCAGCATGTGCAGCACCTTCTCGGCCAGCACCCGGGCCTTGTAGGCCGCCGCCGCCGGGTCGGTGCTCAGGTCGTCGACCATGACCACGAACTCGTCGCCACCGAGTCGGGCGACGGTGTCGGTCTTGCGAACGCTCTGCGAAAGGCGCAAGGCGACCTTTTGCAGCAGCTCGTCGCCGACATGGTGACCCAAGGTGTCGTTCAGGATCTTGAAGTTGTCCAGGTCGATGAACATCAGGGCGCCGTGCTGCCCGCTGCGTTCGCTCTGGCTCAGTGCCCGTTGCAGGCGCTCCACCAGCAGTTGCCGGTTCGGCAGATCGGTCAGCGGATCGTACAGGGCCATGTGGCGGATCATGTCCTCGGCGGCCTTGCGCTGGGTGATGTCCCGGCCGACCGCCACCCAATGCGACTGTTCGCCGGTGTCCGACTGGACCCCCACCACTTCGAGTTCCACCCAGAACATGGTGCCGTTCTTGCGGTGCATCAGCAGCTCGGTGCGTGCCTGGCGGCGCGCCACGTATTCGGCACCCAAATCGTGCAGCCGTTCCAGAACCGGAGCCAGGTCGAGCAGCATCTGCGGGGCCCTGCCGAGGACCTCGTCGCGACCATAGCCAGTGTGGCGCTCGAAGGCATCGTTGACGAACACGATGGCCGCGTCCTGGGCATCTGCGTTGCGGATTTCCGCGATCAGGACGATGTCATTGAGTCGGGCCACGCCGGTTTCCAGCAGTCTGAGCTGCTCCTGCGAACGGCGCCGCTCGGTCACGTCCCTGAAATAGACTGCCAGTCCCTCGGCGAAGGGGTAGGCCCGAACCTCAAGCCATTTGTTGAGCGACGGGAAATGGTGTTCCTGCTCGGCGCGCCGGTTGCTGGACAGGGCAGCATCCATCTGCTCGTGCAGACGCTGGGCCAGCGGGTCTTCGAAACCACTCCAGATCGGCTGGCCCAGCAGTTCGGCGGTGCTCCGCTGCAGCAGCCGTTCGGTTTCCTGGTTCAGGTAGGTGTACCGTGCTTCACGGTCCAGCGTCACGAATGCCTCGGTGATGCTGGCCAGCGTGGTTGTCAGGCGCATGGCCAGGCGCAGCGTCTCCTGCTGGGCCTGCTTCTGCGCCGATATGTCCTGAACGGCACCTTGGATGCGCACGATGTCCCCCTGCGCATTGCGCACCGGGGCGCCGACCGAGCGCACCCACTTGGGGCCGGTTTCGGGCACCAGCACCTGCAGTTCCTCATCAAACACCATGCCCTGCTGGGCACAGCGGTCGAGCCGGCGCTTCATGCCATTGCGCCATTCCGGGGCATAGCAGGCGACCATGTCGGCCAGCGAGGCGATGGCCTGGGGACCCGTGACCCCCAGGATGCTGGCGCATTCGGTGGACACCCGCATCGCCCCGTCGGGCATGCTGGCGGACCAGCTGCCCACACCCGCGGTGTGCTCGGTCAGTTCAAGCCGGCTGGCGCTTTCCTGCAGAGCCTCCTCGTCCGAGCCGGTGGCGTGCACGCTCGGCCGAAGGCCCGTCGGGTGCCAGATGTCGATGCGATCGGCCAGCTGGCGCAGGACATCTGGCATGCTCTCCGGCCACGCTCGATCCGGCCGCTCGGCCACCAGCAGGATCAGCTGTACCGGCCCTCGTGCCGTGGAGGCCGTGACACCGCGGCCCCACGGGGACGCCATGTCCGCGATGGGGGGCATGCTGACCCAGGTGGAATCGGCGCTGGACAGGTCCACGGCCATCCGGGCGCTGCACGATGCCCAGACACGGCCTGCTTCGCCAGTCGGCAGCCCGGCGCTGGCCAGCAGGCAGGGCCCCGCAGGCGCTTGTCCGATCACCAGGCAGGCCCTGGCCATGGTGACCGTACAGGCCAGGTCCGCGAGCAGATGGCACGTGTCGTTGGAGGGCGCCAGGGGCGCCGATGGGGCCGGCCGCGGGGTGTCAGAAGGAAGCGAAGTCATCCGGGTCTCGATGGGCTGCAACTGGACGCCAGACCACATTGTCGCGCGACGTGATGGGGGCGCTCGCGCGGGTTGCGATCGGCTTGCCACGAAAGCATTTCTTGTGGATGCTGTGGTGCAGCATTTCAGCTTGACATGTAACAATGCCGAGCAAAGTGCGGTGAACCAAAGTAATAAGTTTTTGGGTGCAAATGGCCCTCTTGTGTGACATATTCCCCAAAAAAGAAGTAACCGGAACCACTACATTTTGTAGCGATTGGTTTAAGATACATGGCATCCCGGCCTTGTGCCGGACCACCGGACCGGTGGCTGGCCTGGCCAGTCGATCGGTCTCCACTGGGAGTTGAACGTGAGCGCACTTGCCGTACTGAGGGAGCACAGCGATGTGTCCAGCCTGAAGTCCGCCCTGCACCAGCTGTGCAGCGAGTTCGGCCGCATCACCCGGCTGGATATCCTCACTGCCATGCACGAAGGCACCAAGCAGGCCATCTGTTTCCTGCGCATGGATGGAGCGACCCGAGCAGGAGCAGCAGTTGATGAAGACCCTGGGTGTGGGGCGGTTCGGTGGCGAGGTGGTGTTTGTCCTGAACCTCAACGTGCCTGAAACGGCCCACGCAGGTCCCTCTTCGCAGTGGGCCGACTCCGATCTCTACGACTGAGCGGACGCCAGTTCCCTGATCAGCGACCCGACAAGGCGCGCGGGTTCATCGACCGTTGACCCGGCAGGGTGCGACAGGCCTGTCCCGAAATTGACCTCCTCACGGTGCCGCGGCGCCGGACAATGTGCGCATGACCGAGATCTGCGCCCCGATGCAAGCCCAACTGGTCCAGTGTCTGGTCGAACCGGGTGATGCCGTCCGCCAGGGACAGGTGCTGCTGGTGCTGGAAGCCATGAAGATGGAGCACGAGGTGCGGGCAGACGCCGATGCGCGGGTGCTGGCCTGCCTGGCTTCTGAGGGCGAGCTGGTCTCGCCCGGGCAGCCCTTGTTGCGCCTGGACATGTCGGACGTCAGTGGTGGCCGTCAGCCGCAAGCCCGCTCCGTCACCGGGCCTGGTACCGGGCCGCGCGCTGACCTCAGGCGATTGCAGGCCCGCTGGGCACTGACCGACGATGCCGCCCGGCCTGAGGCCATGGCGCGCCGCCATGCGGCGGGCATGCGCAGCGCGCGCGAAAACATCGCCGACCTGTGCGACGACGGCAGTTTCATCGAATATGGCGCGCTGGCCGTGGCCGCCCAGAGCCGGCGGCGCAGCGAAGAGGACCTCATGGCCAACACGCCGGCCGATGGCATGGTCTCGGGCATCGGCTCGGTCGAGGCGAGCCGGTGGGGACCGCAAGCCAGCCGGACCGTGGTGATGGCGTATGACGCGACGGTGCTGGCCGGCACCCAGGGCGCGCGCAACCACCAGAAAACCGACCGCCTGCTGGGCATTGCCCTGGCCCAGCAGCTGCCCGTTGTTCTCTTCGCCGAAGGGGGCGGTGGTCGGCCGGGTGACACCGATGTGCCCATCGTGGCCGGCCTGCATGTACCGACCTTTGCCGCCATGGCACGCCTGTCGGGCCAGGTCCCGCTGGTGGGCATTGCAGCCGGCCGTTGCTTTGCCGGCAACGCCGCGTTGCTGGGCTGCTGTGATGTGATCATCGCCACCCGGGGCAGCAACATCGGCCTGGGCGGGCCGGCGATGGTCGAAGGCGGAGGCCTGGGGGTGTTCCGACCCGAGGACATCGGGCCCAGCCCGGTGCAGTCGGCCAATGGCGTGATCGATGTTCTGGTGCCTGACGAGGCAGCGGCGGTGGCGGTGGCGCGGCAGTACCTGGGCTATTTCCGCGGTCGTTTGCCCCACGCCCAGGTGCCGGACGTCATGCGGTTGCGTGAGCTGGTGCCGGAGAACCGCGTTCGCAGCTACGACAGCCGCCAGATCATGGAAGGACTGGTCGACGTGGGCAGCCTGCTGATGTTGCGCGGTGGCTTCGGTGCAGGTATCCATACCGCGCTGGCCCGGCTGGACGGCCGGCCGGTCGGGCTGCTGGCGAACAACCCCGAGCACCTTGGGGGAGCCATCGACGCCCCGGCGGCTGACAAGGCAGCACGCTTCCTGCAACTGTGTGACGCCCATGGCCTGCCCGTGATCAGCCTGGTCGACACACCCGGTTTCATGGTCGGTCCCGAATCGGAGGTGCAGGCCCATGTGCGCCACGCCAGCCGCCTCTTCGTGGTGTCGGCTGCGCTGCGTGTGCCGGTCTTCAGCGTGGTGCTTCGCAAGGGTTACGGTCTCGGCGCCATGGGCATGAGCGCCGGCGGATTTCACGCCACCTCGTTCACCGTTGCGTGGCCCTCGGCCGAGTTCGGCGCCATGGGGCTGGAGGGAGCGGTTCGGCTGGGCTACCGCAAGGAGCTTGAAGCCCTGCCAGAAGGCGTCCAACGCGAAACCCGCTTCGCCGAGCTGCTGCGGGAGCAGGTGGAAAAGGGGTCGGCCGAACGCATGGCGGCCTGTCTGGAGATCGATGCCGTGATCGACCCGGCCCACACGCGGGACTGGCTGATCCGGGGATTGCAGGGATGCCCCGAGTCCGCCGATCTGGCCTCGCACCGCTTCATCGACGCATGGTGAGGCGTGCGTGCCACGCCCGCGCCGCGGGCAGTGCGGCGCTCAGATCAGTTCACCGAACTGCGTGGAGCGCACACCCGCTCCTGGCGACTGCGGAGCGGTCTGGTTGATGTTGATCCAGAACTCGCAGACGTGCTTCATGGCATTGAGGAACTGCGAGAACTCGGTCGGCTTGGCGATGTAGGCGTTGGTACCGGCATCGTAGGCACGCTGCAGGTCGCTCGGTTCGGTGGACGATGTCAGTACCACCACCGGGATGTTGTGCAACTGGTCCGAGCCCTTGATTTCCTTGAGCACGCCGATGCCGTCCAGCAACGGCATCTTCAGGTCCAGCAGGACCAGTACCGGGTTGCCACCTGGCCGGTCTGCGTAACCGTCTCGCCGGTACAGGTAATCCAGTGCCTGCATGCCGTCGGAGACATGCGTGACACGGCTGTCCAGCCCATGGCGCGCCAGCGCCAAGCGGGTCAGTTCCGCATCGTCGGGGTTGTCTTCGACCAGGAGAATGGTTTCTGCGTTCTTGTTCATGGCTCAAGCACCGAGGGTACCGAATCATGCTCCGGATCGGTGCTTTCCATCCCTTCAAATGGTAGCGAGAAGTAAAAGACGCTGCCCTCCCCAGGACGGCTCTCGGCCCAGATGCTGCCTCCGTGGCGCTCCAGGATCCGCCTTGTCAGGGCCAGACCGATGCCCGTGCCTTCGAACTCCGAAGCCCGGTGCAGGCGCTGAAAAACCCCGAACAGCTTGCCGGCGTATTTTGTATCAAAACCCACACCGTTGTCACGGACAAAGAAGGTATAGCCCACGGCCGGGTCGACGCTCCAGCCCACCTCGATGCGGGCCCGTTCGCGCGGTCGCGTGTACTTGTAGGCGTTGCCCAGCAGGTTGGCCCAGACCTCGCGCAGCAGCAGGGCATCGCCCTGCACCACAGGCAGATCCGGCGGAATCACCCAGTCGATCACGCGCCCCTCGGTGTCGTGGCCCAGCTGGTTGACCACGGCGGCCACAAGCTGGGCGAAGTCGATCGGGGCCACGGTGACCGCCGCCCGGCCCAGCCGTGAGAAGGCCAGGAGACCATCGATCAGCTGGCTCATGTGGCGGGCCGAATTGGCAATCGTGCCCAGGTACTTCTGGCCGGTGTCGTCCAGCTTGTCTTCCAGGTGTTCTTCGAGCAGGCTGACGAAGCTGGAAATGTGGCGCAGCGGTGAGCGCAGGTCGTGGGACACCGAGTAGGAAAACGATTCGAGGTCCTTGTTGGCCGCCAGCAATTGCTGCGTGCGCTCGGCCACGCGGTTCTCCAGCTCCTCGTTGATGTTGTGCAGCAGATCGTCCAGGCGCTTGGCATCGCTCATGTCACGGCTGATGCGGGCAAAGCCCAGCAGTTCGCCGTCGTCGTCGCGCAGGGCGATGAGCACCGAATGGGCCCAGTAACGGGAGCCGTCCTTGCGCAGCAGCCAGTCCATGACC
>JALOSN010000253.1 GCA_025458415.1 Hydrogenophaga sp. | reverse complement strand
GGCTCGGCTCCCCTGGAGTCCAGCGCGCTGCTCGGTTTCCTGCCCGCCATCAGTCGCCATCTGCTGGGCGACGAGCTGCTGCTGCCCTCGCTGGCCACCTGGTGGTGCGGTGAAGATGCGGCACTGCGCGAGGTGCTGCCCTTGCTGCGCCAGAGCGTGATCCGCCCGACGTACCCGAGTTCGGGCATGCACACGGTGATCGGTCAAGGCCTGCACGACCGCGCGGTCGACGAATGGTCCGGACGTCTGGTGCGCCAGCCCGATGAACACACGGTGCAGTCCTGGCTGCCCCTGTCGCAAACCCCCACCTGGAATGAACAGCGCCTGCTGCCCCGATCGGCCATGCTGCGCGTATTCGCACTGGCCGACGGGCCGCAGAGTTGGCGTGTGCTGCCCGGCGGACTGGTCCGGCTGGCGCCGCGCGGGCAACTGGTGGCGGCCATGCAGCGCGGTGGCAGCAGTGCCGACTGCTGGGTGCTGACCAACGGTCAGGTCGACACCACCACCCTGCTGCAGTCCCAGCCCAGCTCCTTGGCCATCGCACGCCACAAGCGGCCTGTCACCAGTCGCGCCGCCGAGAACCTGTTCTGGCTGGGCCGTTACACCGAGCGCGCTGAAAACAGCGTGCGCCTGGCACAGATCGCGCTGAACCACCTGGGTGGCGAAGAACCTGGGTCGGCACCGTTGCTGGCCTGGCTGTCGGCGGTTGCACGCGAGAACGCGCTGGTGCTGCCCGACGTGCCCGACGCCGCCCAGTCCAGCCGGGTGTTCGCCCGCAGCCTGATTGCCACCCTCTGCCCGCGACCTGGCGACCCGCTGGCCGACCGTGCCAGCAGTGTCGGCTTCAACCTGCGTGCCCTCAAGTCGTCCGCCTCACAGGTGCGCGAACGCCTGTCGCAGGAGCACTGGAACCTGATCGAGCGCACCGAGGCCCAGTTCCGACATGATTGCGACCGCCTGTCCAGCGGCGCCGAGTACGCCCAGGCCGAGGCGATGTCGGCCCTGCTCAACGCCAGCGAAATGCTGGCTGCCATCACCGGCTCGCAGACCGACCGCATGGTGCGCGATGACGGCTGGCGCCTGCTGTCGGTCGGCCGCCACATCGAACGCATGATCACGCTTTCACGCGCTCTGACCCTGGGTCTGGAGCACGAGTCGCTGCACGACCCCGCTGGCTTCGAAGCCATGGTGTCGCTGTTCGACAGCACCATCACCTTCCATGCCCAGTACCAGCAGCGCCGTGACATGGTGGCCCTGGTGGACCTGCTGGTGATGGACCGTGACAATCCGCGTTCGCTGGCCTGGGTGGTGCAGACCCTGCGCTCGCGGCTGGCCAGGCTTTCGCAAAGCGCCACACCCCAGGATGCCGTTTTGGCACTGGGACTGCCGGATCCCGACACCTGGGTGCTGACCGATCTCAGCCACTGGCAGCGGGACGGAGATGGCCAGCGCCAGTGGGGTGCACTGGCCGAGCTGCTGGACAGCTGCGACATCAGTGCCGGCGAGCTCTCGGATGAGATCACCCGACTGCATTTCAGCCACGCCGACCAGCGCAAGCACAGCCTCTGACCAGCCATGAAGCTGCGCGTTGTCCATCAGACCCGCTACGAGTACCTGGGCGAAGTCGACCTCGCCCAGCACATGGTGCACCTGTCGCCTGTCGACACCAGTTGCCAGACCGTGCTCAGCCACAGCCTGATCGTGTCGCCCGAACCGGCCACGCAGAAGCAGCAGACCGACGCCTTCGGCAACCGGCGCACGCTCTTTGCCTTGCAGGCGCCGCATGATCGGCTTGAGGTGGTGGCCGACAGCCTGGTCGACACACGCACACCTGCCGAGCTGCCCGACAGCCCGTCCTGGAAGGTGATGACCTGGGAGCGCGTGCGGGAGCAGTTCCGCTACCGGGCGCAGGCACCCTACGACCCGGCCAGCGAGTTCCTGTTCGCCTCGCCCATGGTGCCGCGTGACCCCGCCTTTGCCGCCTTTGCACGGCCAGTCGTCACTGCCGGGCGTCCGCTGCTGGAAGCGGTGCGTGCCCTCACCTCCCACATGCACCACACGCTGCGCTACCAGACCGCCAGCACCGAGGTGAACACCCCGGCCCTGCAGGCACTGGAGCAACGTGCCGGCGTCTGCCAGGATTTTGCACACATCCTGATTGCCTGCCTGCGCAGCCTCGGGCTTCCGGCACGGTATGTCAGCGGTTACCTGCTGACCCGGCCGCCGCCGGGCCAACCCCGCCTGATCGGGGCCGATGCGTCCCACGCCTGGGCCTCGGTCTACCTGCCTTGGCCCCCCGATGTGCTGGCCGAAGCCGGCAGTCCGCCCGGCGGAGCCTGGTTCGACTTCGACCCGACCAACGACCGGTGCGGCTGGGGCAGCCCGGGCGAAGACTACGTGACCCTGGCCATCGGTCGCGACTTCTCCGATGTCTCGCCGATGCGGGGCGTCATCCAGGGCAGCGCCCAGCACCGGCTCGAAGTGGCCGTGACCGTGGCCCCCCCTGACGAACTTGATGGAACGGACGTGCTGGCGGCTGCCGGGCCAGCAGCGGCATCATGAAAGGGGCTGATGCCCGGACCGGCCGCTGCGGTGCGATCGATAGAATGGCCCGGTTTCAAGCCCCCATCTCCAGGAGTCCTCCATGAGCGTGTATGACCAGCTGAGCCGCCTCGGCATCGCCCTGCCCCCCGTCGCCGTGCCCGCGGCCGCCTACGTCCCGTTCGTGCAGACCGGCAAGCTGGTGTTTCTCAGCGGCCACATCGCCCGTCGGGACGGCAAGCCCTGGGTCGGCCAGCTGGGCCTGACCATGACCACCGACGAAGGCAAGTCGGCCTCACGTGCCATCGCCGTCGACCTCATGGGCACGCTGGAGGCCGCCTGCAAGGCCGCCGGCACCGATCTCAACGGCGTCAAGCGCATCGTCAAGCTCATGAGCCTGGTCAACAGCACGCCCACCTTCACCGAGCAGCACCTGGTCACCAATGGCGCCAGCGAACTGTTCGGCGAAGTTTTCGGCCCGCAGATCGGTGCCCACGCCCGCAGCGCCTTTGGCGTGGCGCAGATCCCACTGGGGGCCTGTGTGGAGATCGAGCTGATCGCCGAGCTGGCCTGAGGCCGACCAGGGCCTTGGCAAGAACGGGCGCGAAACCATGATGCAATCCGTCCCGCTCGACAAGGCCAGCCGCCTGCTCAACCACGGCCCGACCGTGCTGGTGGGCAGCGCGCATGGCGGGCGTGTCAATGTCATGGCGGCGGCCTGGGCCATGCCACTCGACTTCACCCCACCCAAGGTCGCGGTCGTGATCGACAAGGCCACGCTCACCCGCGAGCTGGTCGAGGCATCGGGCGTGCTCAGTGTCTGTGTACCCTGCGTTGCCCAGGCCGCCCTCACCCGTGCGGTCGGCAACGAGAGCGGCAAGGACCACCCCGACAAGCTCGAACGTTGTGGTGTTTCCTTCCAACCTGGACCCCTGACCGGCTGCCCCCTGGTGACAGGCGCCATCGCCTGGATGGAATGCCGGGTCCTGCCCACCACCGTGCATGTGGCGGGACCGCATGACCTGATCCTGGCCGAGGTGGTC
>JALOSN010000252.1 GCA_025458415.1 Hydrogenophaga sp. | reverse complement strand
GCAGCTCGTGCTGGCTGAGCAGGCCCGGGCCGCGCAGCACCGCTGCCACGTCGGCATGACCGGCGTCGTGCACCAGCCAGGCGGGCGTGGCGTCGTTCAACACCTGCTGCAGTTCGGCGGAGGCCAGCCGGAAGTTCAGCGGCATGAAGATGGCACCCAGACGCGCGCAGGCCATCAGGGCCGCCAGTTGCAAGGGGTGGTTCAAGCCCAGCCAGGCCAGGCGATCCCCGACGCACAGACCACGCTGCTGGAACTGGCGGGTCAGCTGCTCGACCCAGTCCCACAGCTGGCCATGGTCCAGTCGAAGGCTGCCGCCAGGGGCATGAAGCGACACGGCCTGCCGACGGGCATCATCGTTCACACGGTGAAGCAGGGCCTGCGCCAGTGGCGAGGTGCCGACAGCATCCATACGGGTCACGCGTCGGACTCGCCAGCTTCGTACAAGGCCTCGCGGCCGATGCGGTCCATGCACAGCTCGGCGGTCCAGGGCAGCATGAGCGAGCCGCAGCGCGCATCGCGGTAGAGGCGCTCCAGCGGCAGACTCTTGAGCATGGACTGGCCGCCGCAGGTGCGGATGGCCAGGCGCGCCAGATCCTGCGCATTCTCCATGATGGTGTATTGCGCGGCGTAGGCCCGCAGGCGTGCCGACTTGGGCGGGTCGACCCGGGCGTCGGTGATGGCGCGCAGGAACAGGTTGCGGGTCTGTTCGAGCTTGATGAACATCTCGGCGAGCGCGACCTGCTTGGTGGCGAACTGGCGCCGCTTGATCGGACCGGTGCCCGGAATCTCGCCGCGCAGGTAGGCCACCGTGAAATCGTAGGCGGCCTGTGCAATGCCCATGTAGGTGGGCGAGAGGGTCATGAACATGTGGGGCCAGCGGCTGGCGGCCTGGAAGTACACCCCCTGCGGCATCAGGGCAGCCTCGTCGGGCACGAACACGTCCTTGAAGACCAGGTTGCGCGAGACGGTGGCACGCATGCCCAACGGGTCCCAGTCGCCTTCGACGACGACACCCGGCGCGTTGCGGGGTACCGCCAGGTAGAGGGTGTCGCGGCGCGACAGGTCGGCCGCCCCTTTCTTCTCGGTGCACAGCACGCCGAAGTAGTGGGCGGCATCGGACAGCGAGGCAAAGATCTTCTTGCCATTGATCTTCCAGCCACCCTCGACCTTTTCGGCCGTGGTACCGAAGGCCTGGGCGCCGGCGGCAGCCGCACCGCCCTCGGAAAAGGGCTGGGCGTAGATGGCACCGTCCCGGACCACACGGGCGAAATGCACCGACTGCCGCTGGCGGTGCAGCGCGCGGTCCTCGGGCGACATGTCCAGGTCTTCCGACAGCAGTCCGCTCCAGAGCATGGTGCACACATGCATGTTGAAGGTCAGTGCAGTGGCCCCGCACCAGCGCCCGATTTCGGCCGAGACCAGGGCGTAGGTGGCGTAGTCGGCGCCATGCCCGCCATGGGCTTCGGGCACACACAAGGCCAGGATGCCGGCCTCCCGCATGTCGTCGTAGTTGGCAAAGGGAAACTTCGCGTCGCGGTCGAGTTCCGCGGCGCGCGGTGCGAAACGATCACGCCCCAGCTGTTCGACCTGCTTGAGCAGCTTTCGCTGGCGGTCGGTCAGGGCGAAATCATCGCCGCAGATGGGCATGTGGCGCTCGGCGGTGGGGATCATGGGTGGGTCTCCGCGGGGAAATGGGTGTCGAGGAAGGCCGACAGCGCAACGGCAAATGCCTCGGGCTGTTCAAAGTTCATCAGGTGGCCGGCGCCGGGCATCTCGACATACGTTGCGCCGGGGATGTGCTCGGCCATGCGGCGCACCACAGCGGGGGTGGCGGTGCGGTCGTGCTCGCCGGCCAGGCACAGCGTGGGTACGGTGATCGTGGGCAACGTTGCGCGCTGCTCGAACCGCACCAGGGCCTGCAGGGCTGCGCGGTAGCCCGCTGGCGTGATGGAGGCCATGCAGGCCTGGGCCCGGGCCAGTGACGCAGGCGCGGCGCTGGGGCCCGCCATGGCCGGGATGAGCCGGGCCGCGATGTCGGCCAGCGTCTGCCCAGCCTCCAGCGGCGCCAGCCGGTCGGCCAGGAACCGGGTCTGGAAGTCGCCGCTGGCGTGTCCGAAGGCCGGGCTGCTGCCGGCCAGCACCAGGCCGGCGACGCGCTGCGGGTGGCGCCCCCAGGCCTGCAGCGCGACCATGCCACCGAGGCTGTGACCGACCAGCACCGCGCGTTCCACATGGGCATGGGCCAGCATGGCCTCCAGCGCGTCGGCCAGCAGGTCGAAGTCGAGGCCATCGATGGGTGGACTGTCGCCGTAGCCGGGCATGTCCCAGGCCAGGGCATGCCAACCTCGGGCGGCGAAGCGATCCAGCGTGTCCTGCCATCCCCAGGCACGACCGCCGATACCGTGCAGGAAGACGAGCGTTGGTCGCTTGCCCGGCTCACCCGCCCTGATGAAGTCCGGCGGTTCTGCCGCCATGCTCAGGCCACCCCGTCGAAAGCGCCTTCGACGATGCCTCCGCTCTCGATCACAGCGACATCGTCCAGCAGCACACTGCAGCCACGCATCGGCAGGTCGAAGTGCCCCAGTGTGTGGCGACCAGCCACTTCGTTGGCGCCGGTCGAGTACAGGAAGTTGCCCGCGAAGGCGCGCAGTTCGGTGCCGTTGCAGTCCCGCTTGTCGTAGAACGTCATGGCGTCCCAGCGCGCCGCGGCATTCAGGCCGAAGCCCACGTGGGAGACGGCGTAAGCGGCACGATGTCCTTCACTCTCGGCCCAGGTTTCCCAGTAGCCTCGCATCAGGTCGGCATCGACGCCCTTCCCTTCGATGCGGGTGATGGTGTCGGCCTCGATCACCAGGCGCACCGTGTCCCGCAGATAGCGCTTGAAAGTGAGGTTCACGTCGCCCGGGGCCAGCACCAGGGTGCCGTTGACGGTACCCGCAGCCGGGAAGGCCAGCGCCAGTCCACCGGGCCAGTGCGAGACCATGCCGGGCTTGGCGCAGAAGCCCCAGACTCCACCGACGGTGGCCCCCCGCAGCGACACGGTGAGGTCGGTGCCGGCGTCGGACCGCACCCGCATGGTCGAACTGCCACGCAGTCGCTTCATTGCGCCGCGCACCAGAGGCTCAAGTTCGGGTGTGGGCAGCGTGCGCTCCAGGATTTCAGGGTGCTCGTTGCTGATCATGTACAGGCGGGGCCGTCTGCCATCTGCGCCGGCCAGAATGGCCGGCAGCTCGGGCGCGTGCAGCAGGCCTTCCACCGTGCAGTCGACCACCAGATCGCTGCGGGCCAGCGCGGCCAGCACGGGAGCGAGCTGTTGCAGGCTGTCGCTGGCACCGGTCGAGCGCACCGGGGCCGGCGCGCGCAGCGGCGGCGTGGTCACCGTCAGATCAAAGACGCGCGCCCCCAGACTCTCCAGCGCCAGCCGCGCCAGCTCGACGTTGACCCGGCGGGACTGGGTTTCGCTCAGCAAGGCCACCACCTGACCGGGTTCGACCTTGCACAGCGTGAAGGCGCGCACAAAGGCCGACAGCCACTTGTGCTCGATGCGTTCGACCAGCATCGGACTCTCCTTGTCGGGCCGCGCCGGC
>JALOSN010000251.1 GCA_025458415.1 Hydrogenophaga sp. | reverse complement strand
TTCCCGGCCGCGGCCCTGGCCTACCGGCGCGGCGACATCCGCCGCGGTGAGCCGGTGCTGGTGGACGAACGGCCGCTGGACGCGCTGTGGCGGCGCGACGCCGTGTCGCTGCCCGAGCAGCCGGGCTTCGACCCCAACCGGGACGCGGCTTCGCGGCAGCTGCGATCCGCTGACCGGTCAGGACCGCTGCCGCCCGAGACCTTTCTGGTCGGGCCGGTGCAGGTGGTCTTCGGCGCCGACCAGGCCCGTGCCACCGCGGCCGACCTGTCCCGCTTCATCGAACCCCACCGCGTGCGTGCCAACACCGGCGAGCTGGCGCTGGACCACCGCCTGGGTGTCGCCACCATCGACACGCCCCGCACCCAGGGCGTGGCCGCCCATTTTGTCCAGGCGCGCGAGCACCAGCTCAGCGTGCTGGGCCTTCGCTCGGACAACGACTTCGGCGCCCTGATGGCCGTCTCGCTGGATGGCCAGCCGCTGGCTGCCTCGGGTCAGGTGCTGCTGCAGTTCGCCACCCGCAGCCGCCCGACCGGCTGGCAGGACCGGCCTGCCACGTGGCGGCTGGAGAACGGCAGCACCGTGCAGGGGCGCGAGGTGGTGTCCTTCGGCCAGGCGCCCTGGCGCGTGGTGCAACCTCAGCTGGATGTGTCGCTGCGCAACCCCCGTCTGCGCCGGGCCACCGCGCTCGACATGAACGGCATGCCAATGGCCGAGGTGCCGCTGCAGCGCGACAAGGACGGCGTGCGCCTGCGCTTTCCGGCCGGCAGCATGTACGTCGTGCTCCGTTGACCTGGTGTCCCGTCGTACCCGCGCACGCGGGTGTCCGCGGCAGGGGTCACTTCCCCAGCCGCCCCGCCATCCCCTGCAGCATCACCAGGGCCACCACACCCAGCCCGGCCGTCAGCCACAAGGCCCCGGCGCCCCAGTGCACCATGGCCAGGCCGAACAGCAGCGGCGCCACGGCTTGCGCCAGCCGCGCCGGCGCCATCAGCCAGCCCTGTCGCTGGCCGTAGCCGGTCGCGCCGAACACCACCAGGGGCAAGGTGCCCTTGGCGATGGTCAGGATGCCGTTGCCGGCCCCGTGCAGGCCCGCGAAGGCCCAGGCACCTGCCGGCCCCACGACGGCCAGCGTGGCCACGCCCAGCGGGTGCGCCGCAGCCGCCAGCCGGGTGGACAGCAGCGGGTGCACGCGGCGCAGCAGGCCGAACTCCAGCAGGCGCCCGGCCACCTGGGCCGGCCCGACCAGCATGGCCACGCCCAGCGCGGCGGCCGGTGTCAGGCCCTGGGCTTCCAGCAGGCGCGGCAGGTGGGCCGCCATGGCGGTGCTGGTGAACCAGGTGATGGCAAACACCGCGCTGATCGCCACGGCCATGCCCATCCCCGGAGCGCGTTGCGGCGGCACCGGCTCACCGTCCTCGTCCACCGCGGGCTCGGGCAGGGGTGCGGCCTCCACGGGTGACCGGGGCAGCCCCAGGTGCAGGGGCAGGCCCAGCAGCAGGTGCAACGCGGCCCAGCCCAGACAGGTGCCTCGCCAGCCCAGCGCTTCGATGCCCCAGGCGGTCAGTGGCCAGCCCACCGTGCTGGCAAAGCCGGCCACCAGCGTGATGCCGGTGATGGCATTGCGTGCCCGCACCGGGTACAGGCGCACCAGCGTGGCAAAGGCCGCGTCGTACAGACCGCTGCCCATGGCCACGCCGATCAGGGCCCAGGCCAGCCAGACCTGCCAGTCCGCCTGCGCCAGTCCCAGCGAGGCCAGACCCAGTGCAAACAGGCCATTGGTGGCCAGCAGCACGGTGCGGCCACCGAGTTCGTCAATCGCGCGGCCGGCGCGCGGTCCGACCAAGGCCGATATCACCAGGGCCAGCGTGAAGGCCGCGAAAACCTGGGCCTCGGCCATGCCCAGCTCGGCCGCCATCGGCGCGGCCAGCAGGGCCGGCAGGTAGTAGGACGAGGCCCAGGCCAGGGTCTGGGTGGTGCCCAGGCGGGCCACCACGCCGAACTGCGTGGCCACGACCTAGTCCTCCACGCCCACCCGCGGCCAGTTGGCCAGCACCGCCTGGAACATGGCCTGGCTGTCGCGGATGACCTTGACGCGCCAGTGCGGCGAGGACGGGCTGAACATTTCCCGGTAGTCGCGCTGGATGCGCTCCTGATCCGCCGGCGACGCGTAGCCGTGCTGGGCGCCCTGATTCTCCAGCACCGTGATGTGCAGCGACTTGATCGAGCCCAGCACCTTCTGGCTGTCCATGGTCCCGTACTCGAACACCGCCGGCAGGTGGGTGCCGCCGCTGCGCAGCTGGCCCAGCCAGCCGGCGAAGTCGCCGGTCACGGTGTAGAAGTCGTCAGCCGAGCCCCAGTCGATGCGCTGGCCGGCGAAGGCAGCCTGCAGGCCCTGGCGCACCTTGGGGTTCTTGGGTGGGTCGAAGAACAGGTGCAGCGTGCCGCGCGCGCCGTAGCCGGTGTGCAGGTCGATCGACATCGACAGCGGGTACGCGTCCAGGATCGGTGCCAGGACCGGCCCCAGCTTCTGCAACTGCGTCTCCAGCGCCCGGCCGCCGTAGTAGATGCCCTTGGGCATCTGGTACTGCCCCTGCAGCACGGCCTGGCGCAGGGCCGGCATGCCGTGCTGCGCGATCATGGCCATCGAGCGCAGGTGAAACAGCTGGTGGCC
Organism: Hydrogenophaga sp.; assembly: GCA_025458415.1. Taxonomy (GTDB): domain Bacteria; phylum Pseudomonadota; class Gammaproteobacteria; order Burkholderiales; family Burkholderiaceae_C; genus Hydrogenophaga. The sequence goes on along the minus strand of JALOSN010000251.1, from coordinate 923 downwards.
CAGTGCGCTGGTGTCGGCCGGGCCGGCCGGGTTGATCAGCGGGTCCACCAGCGGGTAGCCCGCGTTGACCGTGCTGTACAGCGATGCGTTGACCGACGCATTGCGGTTGAGGTCGACGTTGTTCTCGGTGAAGCGGCGGTGGTAGGCAAAGCCGTAGGGGTTGACCGCGTGCAGCAGCAGGATGCCCGTGTCGGCCAGCGGACCGACCAGGCGCTCCGGTGTCAGGAATTCGTGCATGAACAGCCGCTGCACCGCGCTGCCGGTCGGCCCTTCCACTCCGTGCACGCCCGAGCTGATCACCAGCAGGCGGCGCTTGTTGTCACCCTGTGCCGGGATGTACAGCCCGTCGACGAACAGTTCGGTGGTGCTGGCACCATTGGGCACCTCGATCTCGATCGAACGCACATCGCGCAGCTGCCGGGTCAGCACCTCGGCCCGCACCAGGAAGTCCCGGCGCGCCGAGGCGTAGTCGTCCATGAACCAGGCCAGCGCGGCCTTGTCTTCGGGCATGGGCGTGTCCTGTGGCGCGTAGCGGGAAAACTGCCACACGCTCACACCCGCCGCCCCCAGCCCAAACAGCACAACGGCACCCAGCAGGCGCCAGATCCAGCCGCCCATCCCATCCGCCTCCGGTTGATTCCTGTTCCAAAGGCGCAAGGGTAACACTTTGCGCTTACGAGCGAAACATGTTTTTACATTTCGCCGGGACCTCAGTGAATCGACGCCAGGAACTGCTGCAGCTCCGGTGTCCGGGGCGCGGCAAACAGCTCGGCCGGCGGCCCGACCTCGTGCACCCGGCCCTGGTGCATGAAGATCACCCGGTCGCTCACCTTGCGGGCGAAGCCCATCTCGTGTGTCACCATCAGCAGCGTCATGCCCTCGGCCGCCAGGCTCTCGACCACACCGAGCACCTCGCCCACCAG
>JALOSN010000013.1 GCA_025458415.1 Hydrogenophaga sp. | reverse complement strand
TCGCCCAGAGGCCGAAGGCGAGGGCCTGGTTGAGGAACGTCGGGGAGGGGGCGACGTTGTAGGCGACGAGGGTGGGGAGGGTGGGGGCGGCGAGGGCGAGCAGCCACACGGGCCAGAACGCGCGGTGCAGGACGGACGGGTTGATGGAATGACTCCGGCGGGGCGCGCGAAGGCCTCGCGTTGCGCGCAATGCTGCCACTGATTGCGAAGCGGCTGTCGCGGCGCGCCACCGGGCTCCGCCCGCACACGATTGCCGGACAATGCCCGCATGCGGGTTTTGCACGTGATCACGGCGCTGGGCGTCGGAGGTGCCGAGAACATGCTGCTGAAGCTGCTGCGCGCGAACTCGCTGACCAGCATCGAGCAGCATGTCGTTGCGCTGCTGCCCGGCGGGGGCCTTGCCAGCGCGGTAGCCGAGGCCTCCCGCACGCTGCGCGAACTCGATCTGCTGGGGCCACTGGCCCTGCCACGGGGCCTGGCTCAGTTGGCCTCACATGCCAGGAACCTGGCGCCCGAACTTGTGCAGGGCTGGATGTACCACGGCAACCTTGGAGCCTGGGTGGCCGCATCGGCCGTGCCCGCGCGCCACGTGCCGCTGGTCTGGGGTGTGAGACAGTCCCTTCCCACGCTGAAGGGCGAGAACGCCTTCGCGCGCACGGCCATCCACCTGAACCGCATGCTCTCGGGCCAGCCGGACGTGATCCTTTTCAACTCGAACACCAGCCTGGCCCAGCACCGCGCCCGCGGGTTCCACACGCAGCGTGCGCGCGTGCTGCCGAACGGCTTCGATACCTTGCGCTTCAGCCCCGACGCGGCAGCCCGCGACCGCCTGCGCCGTGCATGGGGCATACCTGAAGAGGCGGTCGTCTTCGGCCTCGTGGCGCGTTGGCATCCGGTGAAGAACCATGCCGGCTTCTTGCAGGCTGCGCGCCAGCTGAGGCTTGAGCACCCGCAGGCGCACCTGGTGTTGGCAGGCACGGGTGTCGACGCCTCACAGCCACTGCTCGCGCAGGCGCTGCGCGACCCCGCTCTTACAGGTGCCCTGCACCTGCTGGGCGAGCAGCGCGACATTGCGGCGCTGATGTCAGCGCTGGACGTGTGCGTCTCCTCGTCCCACGCGGAGGCCTTCTCCAACACGCTCGGCGAGGCGATGGCCTGTGCCCTGCCCTGCGTTGCCACCGACGTGGGCGACTCCGCCCAGGTGCTGGGCGGCACGGGGCTGCTCGTGCCGCCGGGCGATACGGCCGCTCTGGCCGCCGCCATGGCCCGGCTGGCCGGCAGGCGGCCCGAAGACCGGGCCGAGCGCGCCGCCCGCGGCGCTCGGGCCCGTGCCCACGTGTTGGCACACTACGCGCTGGAGTCGGTGGCGCAGCAGCATGCGCATCTTTGGGCCGGGCTCGCCCAAGGCTCCTCCGTGCCGCGGGCGAAGGGCTGAGTTCGATGTGCGGCATCGCCGGCTTTCTGGCGCCTGCACCGCTGGGTCCCGAGGCTGTGGGCACGGTGCGGCGCATGGGCGACGCACTCGCCCACCGCGGCCCCGACGGCCACGGCGAGTGGCTCGACCCCGAAGCCGGCCTGGCGCTGGCCCATCGCCGCCTGTCCATCGTCGACCTGAGCGAAGCCGGTCACCAGCCCATGGCCAGCGCCGATGGCCGCTGGGTGCTGGCCTTCAATGGCGAGATTTACAACCACCTCGAGCTGCGCAAGCTGCTGCAGGCCCAGGGCCGCGCGCCGGCCTGGCGTGGTCACTCCGACACCGAGACACTGCTGGCCGCCGTTGCGGCCTGGGGTGTACGCGGGGCCGCGGAGCGCGCCGTGGGCATGTTTGCCGTGGCGCTGTGGGACCGGCAGGCGCGCACGCTCACGCTGCTGCGCGACCGCCTTGGCGAGAAGCCGTTGTACTGGGGTCTGCAGCGTGGCGTACTGCTCTTCGGCTCGGAGCTCAAGGCGCTGCGCGCCCACCCGGCCTTCGAGGGCGGCATCAACCGCGGCGCGCTCGCACTGCTGCTGCGCCACGGCTACGTGCCCGCACCGCACGCTATCCACACGGGGCTGCACAAGCTGCCGCCGGGGTGCCTGCTCGCACTGGCTCCGGGCCGCATGGCCGAGGCACGGCCCGAGGCCTACTGGTCGGTGCAACAGCAGGCGCTGGCCGGCGCCCGTGAACCGCTGGCGCTGTCGGACGACGAAGCTGCCGACGAGCTCGACCGGCTGCTGCGCCAGGCTGTGCAGGGCCAGCGCATGGCCGACGTGCCACTGGGCGCTTTCCTGAGCGGCGGCATCGACTCCTCCACCATCGTCGCTGTCATGCAGGCCCTCTCGAACGAGCCCGTGCGCAGCTTCACCATCGGCCTGCCCGAGGCCGAGTTCGACGAATCGGCCCACGCGCGAGCCGTGGCCACCCATCTGGGCACGCGGCACACCGAGCTTGTGCTGACGGCCGCCGAGGCGCTGGCGGTGATCCCGCGGCTGCCGCAGATGTACTGCGAGCCGTTTGCCGACGCCTCGCAGATCCCGACCTTTCTGGTGAGCCAGCTCGCGCGCCAACAGGTGACGGTGGCGCTGTCGGGCGACGCGGGCGACGAGCTTTTTGGCGGCTACGACCGCTACCGCTGGGCGCATGGGGTGGCGCGGGCTCCGCTGGCGCTGCGCCGCGCCGCCGGCTGGGCCCTGCGCCTGCTGCCGGCCGAGACCTGGGCCAAGCTGACCATCCCCGTCTCGCCGCTGCTGCCGCGCGAACTGCGCGAAGGCGACCGGGCCGACCGCCTGCGCAAGCTGGCCTCCGTGCTGGGCGCCCGGCGCGACGACGACGTGTACCGGCAGATGGTGAGCTTCTGGCCCGAGGATGACACGCCCGTGGCCGGCGCCGACGCGGCGCCCAGCATCTTCGACGAGCCCCCGCCCGCCCTCGGGTTCGAGTCGCGCATGATGCTGCTGGACCTGCGCAGCTACCTGCCCGACGACATCCTCGTCAAGGTCGACCGCGCGGCCATGGCGGCGTCTCTCGAGACCCGCGTGCCCCTGCTCGACCACCGGCTGGTGGAGTTCGCGCTGCGCCTGCCGCTGCACCAGAAGATGCGGGGCGGCCAGGGCAAGTGGCTGCTGCGCCGGGTGCTCGACCGCTACGTGCCGAGGGCCCTGGTGGAGCGGCGGAAGATGGGCTTCGGCGTTCCCATCCACACCTGGCTGCGAGGGCCGCTGCGCGACTGGGCCGAGTCGCTGCTCGATGCCCCCACGCTGCGCGCCGCCGGCCTGATCGACCCACAACCCGTGCATGCACTGTGGCAGGCTCACCTGGCCGGCCGTCACGACTGGGGCCACCGGCTGTGGCCGGTGCTGATGTTCGAGGCCTGGCGCCGCGAGATCGGCCGCCCCACCCCCACCGCCCCGCCGTCATGAACAAGCCGTCCACCCCGACGACCCCCACCCACGCCAGCGAGACGGCAGCCGGCGAGCGCTTCGGCTTCGGCGCCAACTGGGCCCGCTTCCTACGCCACCTGGACGAGCCGCGTATCGTGGCCGCCGAGCAGTCCCTGCAGCGCATGCTGGGCCGGGCCTCGCTGGCCGGCCTGAGGTTTCTCGACGCGGGTTCGGGCAGCGGCCTGTTCAGCCTGGCGGCGCGGCGGCTCGGTGCCGAGGTCCATTCCTTCGACTACGACCCGCAGTCGGTGGCCTGCACGCGCGAGCTGCGGCGCCGGCACGCGACCGCGCGGGGCCTGGCCGACGACGCAGGTTGGCGCATCGACGAGGCCTCGGTGCTCGACGAGACCTGGCTGGAGCGCCAGGGCCCGTTCGACATCGTCTACAGCTGGGGCGTGTTGCACCACACGGGCCAACAGTGGCGGGCGCTGGACCTCGTGAGCCGGCGAGTCGGTCCGGAGGGCCTGCTGTTCGTCGCGCTGTACAACGACCAGGGCACGATCAGCCGCTGGTGGACCCTGGTCAAGCGCGCCTACAACCACAACGCGCTGGCACGCACGCTCGTCATCATGGCCTATGTGCCCTACTTCATCGGCCTGCGCTGGCTGTACCGCCAACTCACGGGCCGCGGTGAGCTCGAGCGTGGCATGAGCCTTTGGCACGACATGCTTGACTGGCTGGGTGGTTATCCCTTCGAGGTGTCGAAGCCCGAAGAGGTGTTCCGCTTCCTGGCGGCACGGGGGTTCATGCTGCGCGAGCTCACCACGGCGGGGGCGACGGGGGCCTGCAACGAGTTCGTGATGAAGCGGGTGGCCACACCGCCGCCGTCTCCGGGCGCGGCGGTGACGAACCCCGTTCGCTAGCGGACGAGGTGAGCCGCCTCGGCAGGGCGGCTTTAACGCGCCAGACGCCGCCACACCGCACTGGCGTAGACCAACGCGCTGAACAGCACGAGGCGGCCCTGCCAAGCCAGGCTGGGCATCAGGCCCAGACCGCGCTGCCGGGCCATGCGCGGCAGCTGGCTCAGGAGCCTGAAGTTGCGCAGGTGGACGGCGAAGGACGCGCTCTTGCTGCTGTTGTGCCCGTGCTGGAACCAGACGGCGGACACAGTCCCGCTGAGGATCACGCGCTGGGCCGGGTGGCACAGGCAGAGCTTCAGCACCGAGTACATGTCCGCCGACAGGGCGTCGGCTTCGTAGAAGCCGGCCGCAAGGGCGGCGTCGCGCCTGTACAGCGTGGTCAGGTGCGAGAAGTACCGGGTCTTGAAGAAGCGCAGGAAGTACTGGCCGGCGTCGAGCACGGTCTCCGGGCCGCCGCGGGTGAGCGCCACCACGGCGGCCGGGTCGGGCTCATGGTCCAGGCTGACGTGGCGGCCCTGGACGAAGAGCACCTGCCCGGCCCCGTGGCGCTGCACCGCGGCCATCGCGTCGGCGATGAAGCCCGGGTTGATGAAGAAGTCGTCACCGTCGAGGTTGAGCACCCAGTCGGCGTGCGCATGGTGCGTGAGCGCGTGTCGGTAGTTGCCCACGCGGCCACGGTTGAACGCGTTGCGGTGGTACTGCAGCCGCGGGTTGCCCAACCGGAGGCCCACAACGCGCTCGGTGTCGTCTGTCGAGCCATCGTCGGCGACCACCACCACGAGGTTCGGATAGGTCTGCCGCAACACCGAGTCGATCGCCCGCCCCACCAGATGCGCCTGGTTGTAGGTGGGGATGATCACACACACCGACGGGCTCATCGGCTCTCGCTCCTGGCGCCGCCGCCGGGCAACTGCACGGGCGGTTGGCGGCAGACTCTCATTCACCCGGCCCCAGCGGCCGCTTGCGCACCACGAAGTGGACCTCGTAACACGGGATCGAGCTGCTCCAGCTGTCCTCGTACCACTCCTTCATGAAAGTGCCAAGGTTGAAGACCTGCTGCCAGATCCAGCGAATGGGCATGTTGACGATGAGCGCGGACTTGAAGTTAAGCCGGACCTCTACGAGCTCCAAGCCCTGGAGCCGGGCGTAGCCGGGCACCTTTCTCGACAGCAGATCGTCCTCAACCATGTACGAGAACGAGTACAGACCGAAGGCCATGCGATGTGTCGGGTCGGAATAGAAGTAGGCGTTCGAGAAGTGCGGGACGATGGTGTCGAGCCGGCCGCCGGGCTTGAGCACGCGGCGGATCAGCAGGAGCAGGCGAGGCAGGTCGGACACATGCTCGAAGAAGTGCGACGAATGGATGCGGTCGACGCTGCCGGCCGGGAAGGCCTCGAGCACCTCGTAGACATCACCGACGATGTCCACACCCGGGGCATCCAGCGCGTCGATGCCGATCCAGGGCCCGGCCTTCTTGAAGGGGCCGCAGCCGAGATCCAGGTTGACCTCCGGCAGGCGGGCCAGTGTAGACAACAGGTTCTTCGGGTCCTTCATGAGGTGGTCCTGTTCAGATGCCGCCGCAAGGCGATGCCGGCGGCCACGGCGGTGGCGAGGTACATCAGGGCCGAGGCCAGCGAAAGACCGAGTAGCCCCAGGGCAGGCGCCAGCAGCGCACTCGCCGCGAACTTGGTGACCAGGCTCACGCCAGTCACCGCGGCCAGCAGGCCGACAGCGCGCGCCGAGGCGAGCGCCGTCACCATCACGAGCCCGACCAGGTACAGCGGCAATTGCAGCATGCCGTAGGCGAAGAGCCGCGCCACGCTTTGACGGTCGTCGGCGCCAAACTGCCCACGCTCGAACAGAAAGGCCACCAGCGGGTCGGCCGTCAAGGCCAGCAGGGCCCCGATTCCGCTGCCCGCCAAGGCCGCCATCAACGACCAACGCAGCACGGTGCGCCAGGCTTCAGCCGGCTGCGCAGCCGCCAGCTGCGACAGCAACGGCATGGCCGCCCTCTGCAGCGCCAGGCCCAGCAGGCTCAACAGCCCCAGCACCAGCCGGTTGGCGTAGCTCAGCGTGGCCACCTGTCCCTCACCCAGTCTCGCCGCAAAGAACGGGTCGACGAGGGGCGTCAGGGCAAACAGCATCTGCCCGCCGACCAAGGCTAGGGAAGCCCGGGCAAAGCCCGGCCACTCTGGGGATCGCAGGCTCCAGCGCGGCACGGGCAGCATGCGGGCACGCAGCAGTACCACGCCCATCGCCAGCAACTGCACCACCAGGGCCAGCGCGGTGCCCCAGAACAGCACCGCGAACGAGGACTGCGACAGCGCCAGCAGCGACAACAGCGTCAGCGGCGGCAGAGCCTCGAGCAGGGACAGGCTGCGCCAGCCGGAAGCGATGAACCAGCACGAGGCGATGGCAACCAGGATGCCGACTGGCACGGTGATCACGATGTAGGGGAGCATGGTGCTCGCCACGTCCGCCGCAGCCCCGGAGAGACCGAGCCCGTCATGCCCGAGCAGCCCGTCCAGGGCCCACCAGGCCAGGGGCAGCAAGAGCGCCGCCGCAGCCAGCGTCCACCCAAGCAGCTCGCTGCGCCATTGCCGCACGGCCTGCTCACCGCGCTGGCGCAGCACCGCCTCGGCTGGCGGAATCAGCAGCGTCAGCATGGCCAGCAAAAACGCGGCGGGCCAACTCACCAGCGCGAGGCTGAAGTAGTAGGCGTCCACCTGCGGCCCGGTGCCGTAGCGACCGGCGATGGCCACGTCCTGGCCGATGCGCGCCGCCGCCGCCAGCGCCGCGAACGCAGCGATCACCGTAGCCCCGCGGACCATGGCTCGATCCAGCACTGCGGGCCCGGCGCCTGCAGCGCCCTTCATGGCGCTGATTCCAAGATCCAACTCAGGTGCGCGCCGGCCGCCTGTTCCCAGCTCCAAGCGCTTGCCGCCAGCGCGGCGCATGCGCGGCGCTGCGCGTCGGCGATCGGTGGCGGGGCCTCCAGCGCCGCCCGCAGCGCCACCACACCGGCCTGTGCAAAGTCCGCCGGGTCATCGGGCAGTCGCACCCACAACTCGCGAGGCAGGGCACCTCCTGCGGCCACCTCGGCCGTGATGGCAGGCGGCAGCCCACAGGCCATGGCCTCCTGCACCACCAGCGGGAAACCCTCGCCATGGCTGGGCAGCACCAGCAGGTCGGCCGCGCGGTAGTGCTCGGCCAGGGCGGCATGGGGCATGGCGTCCAGCACGCGCACCTGGGACAGGCCCCAGGCACGGGGGTCTTCAGGACCCTGGCCCACCACCAGCCATTGCCAGTGCAGAGGAGCGCTTTCGGCCATGCGCCGCAGGAGATGAAGGCGCTTCTTGGGAACAAACCGTCCCACGAACACCAGGACGGGTCTCCCGGGGTCCAGCCCGAGGGCGGCCTTGAGCGCCGCCCGGGGCTCAGCGCCGGGGTGGAAGATCCCACAGTCCACCCCATTGGGCACATGCCGGTGTCGGACCGACGGCCCAGTGATGGCCTCGAAGTACTTCTGCACCGCCGGGCTGATGAAGGCCACGCCGCGGGCTCGGCGCAGCACAGCGTGTGCACCAAGCCGGTTGGCCAGGGCCAGCGCCGGCTGCAGCCAGCGCGGCAGCGGCACCGTACCGATGTGCTGCGTCACGATCAACGGCTTGCCGGCACGGCCCGCCAGCCAGGCGGCCACGAGGCTGCCCATGTAGATGGCGTCGTGCACGTGCACGGCGTCCGCAGCACGGACAGCCCGGGCCAGGCGCCGGAGCGAACCGGGGCTCCACAGCGGGTAGGGGAAACCCGTGAGTTCCTCGATGGTGTTGAGGCCGTGCATCGGCAGGGCCGTGGCGACGTCTGCGCCCGGTGGCAGGTCCAGGTCGCCAGCGGCCCAGACCACCCCGTGGCCCAGGGCCTGCATCTGACGGGCCAGTTGCTCGGCCACGCGCTCCACGCCACCTCCGTGAGACGGATAGAAGTGGGTGACGAGCAGGATGCGCACCAGGCCCCCGGGCCTACTTCTTCGCGTCGGAACCGCGGTAGTAGCGGATCATCTCGCGCGCAGACACCACGGCGACCTCAGCCCGGCGGCCCATGAAGTAGAAGCCTCCTGCAGCGTCGCACGCGGCAGGGCGGGGGGCCAGCGGCACGTCCAGCCAGGTCGCCCAGCCCAGCAGCAGCCGGGTCAGGCCCTTGATGACGCGACGGACGCCCACCGAGGTGGTCCAGGACAACAGGAAGTACTCGATCGACCAGATCAGCACGCTGGCTGGCCCCGTCGCGATGCCGCTGTCGAGCTCTTCGAAGTGGCGGAACAGCCAGCGGTGGCCCGACCGTGTGAAGCGTGTGAAGTCGTACTCGCCCATGTGCACCTGCTGCATGAAGGGCGTGGTGGCATAGACCAGCCCGTCGGCGCGCAGCACGCGATGCATCTCGTCAACGCAGCGCTGCGGCTCCAGCACGTGCTCCAGCACCGCCACGGCGATCACGAGGTCCCACTGGCCGTCGGCAAAGGGCAGGTCCGAGGCGTCGCAGACCACGGCCGCCGGACCTGCCAGCGAGACATCGGTCTCGAGCAGCTCCACGCCGTCGACGGCCTCCAGCGCACCGTAGCCCGCCGTGCCGTCGCCGCAGCCGATGACGAGCACGCGGCGGGCGCCCGCGGGCCGCAGACGCAGCGCGTCGGCCAGCGCCCGCAGGCTGCGCTCGGTGCCGAGGTCGCGGCTGGGCGAAGGCAGCACCCGCCCCAGCCACAGCGCCCAGGCGGCTGGGTTCTTGAAGGTGGTGCGCGCCTGCGGCGTGAAGTCGTCGGCGCGGAACACGCTGCGCGCCGGGTTCAGCAGCACCGGCACGCCGTCCACGCAGGGAAAGCGGTGCGTCACATCGGCCTGGCAGTGCCAGTCACCATTGGCCTTGTACAGGGCCGCCGCACAACACGGGCAGCGCCAGCGGATGGAACCCTCTTGCGCGGCCAGGCGCCTAGCCTGTGAGGTGCGCATGGCGGCGTCAGCTGCGGGCCCAGGGCGGCACGTAGCGCCCTGGGATCCGATCGCAGTCGATCTCGAAACGCCCGGCCCGCACCTCATCCACGTGGCCCAGCACGCTGGGGTTCAGGGCGCGCATGTGCTTGAAGTAAACATAGCCGAGCGGGTTGACGACGATGCTGGTGTCGGAGTGGTTGTAGCTCCTGCCAACTCCGTCGTCATTGGGTCGCGTCTGCGCGTTGCCACGCGGAAAGATGCGAGGGCAGCGCTGTTCGATGCGTGCGAAGACATCGTCCAGTTCGGGCGCCAGCGGCGCATCGAGCGGCTCCGGGATCCGCTCGCCGGAAGTCCTGATGGGGCAGAACCAGAAGCCGCGGTCGCGCGGCGGACTGTTCACGATGTGGAACTGCGAGCCGCCCATGTCGCTGGGCACGAAGGTGCAGTGAGGCGCGGCTGGCTCCAGCCCCGAGCGGTCCAGGGCCCGGCGGATCACCACCCAGGCGTGCTCCACGGGCTGTTGGTCGGGTGTCATCGCCAACCGCGCGGCGCGCACGACCGCGTACTTGGGCAGCGGGCTGTCCATCAAGGCGCGGAACTGCCGATGCTCGCGCGTGCCCGGCACGAACTCGTGCTGACCGCCGACGTTGGTCCAGCGCGATTGCGGGTGCAATTGCGGCACGAGAATCGAGTGCGTGATGGTGCCGATGGTCACATACACCGCCGGCTCCTCCTTAAGCGGCGTGTTGGCCAGCGCGATGCCAGGGCCGTGGGTCCAAGGCCGCAGCGACCAGGCGTTCACCTCGAAGGTCATCGAGACCACCCACAGCTGCAAGGCCAGGACTCCCAGAATCACCGTGTTGCGCAGGGCGATCGTGGCCTTGATCTGCCGCGCCGCCATCACCACCAAAGGCCCCACGAGCAGCAGCGCCCACAAGAAGTAGCGGCCGTTGCCGGACACGACGGTCCACAGGTAGAAGCTGGCCGCAAAGGCCAGCAGCAGGCGCCATTGCCAGGGCTCAAGCAGGCCCGTGCGCCGCTGGCTGGCCAGAGCTAGCAGAAGCAGAACCACAAGGGCGCCAAAGCGCCAGTCGGGGGCCTGCATCTCGATGTAGAGGCCGGCTACGGGGTCGGCCATGAGAAACGGCCGCACGAGGCCGTCGAGCCAGTGGTCGGGAACGAAGCGGATCACCGGTCAGCCCCCGAACAAACCCGGCAGCAGCGGGTAGACGGGGTTGCCCGTCTGCTGCCACAGCTGCCAGCCCCAGGGTGCATGGGTAAGCGCATAGCCCATGCCGGCTGCGGCCGCCATGGCGAGACCACGCCGCAGCTGCTGCGATGCTTTCGGGCGCTGCCACCACCACACCAGCAGAAACGGGGCGGCGAGTACGGCAGTCAGCTTGAAGGCGACGGCCATACCCCAGAGCGCAGCCGCCAGGGCCGCGCGGCGGTCGCTGGCCTGGGGCACTGCCATGATGGCCAAGGCCCACATCAGCGGCACGGCGGCCAGTGGGTCGTTGGCGGTGGTGCCCAGCGCCGACAACAGCACCACGCTGCTCAGCGCCAGAGCCGTTGCCGCCGAACGCTCGAAGATCGACTGAATTGCAGAGCCCTGCCGCGGCAGCAGACGCAGGCTGAGCAGCCATACTGGAGGTACCAGCAGAAGCACCAGCAGCGCGCCCCATAGCGCACCCGCGGTCGCACCGTCGATGGGCAGCTCGGCCAAGCGATACACCGGCCAGTAGAGGTACGGGTACTGCCAGCCCTGTGTGCTGGCCGGGATCACGTCCAGGCTCCAGCGCGGCGACTCGCTGATCAGCCCCAGGTAGATGTGGTGATTGAGCGCGTCCCAGCTCCAGCCCCACACACCCGCCTGCAGCGGGATGGCGGCCACCGCGGCAACCGCCACGGCCACAACCACGAGCAGCTCCAGCCAGAGCGCGCGGGTCATCGGGGCGCGGTGGCCGTGGCGCGGCGGTTCGATTCGAAGGCGCTGCGCAGCGCCGCGAAGAAGATCGACGCGAGCAGCGACTGGCTGCCAACGATCAGCAGGCCAATGCCAGGAATGATGCGGCGCATGGCCACCTCGGGGTCGAGCGCGCCAAAGTTCGACGCACCCCACTGCAGCGCCACCCCCACGCACAGCACCAAGCCCGCCAGCGTGGCCACGGCTCCGCCCAGCGGCAGCCAAGGGCTGGTGGCCCAGCGGCGTGCCCACTGCTCGCGCGGATGCGGCACATCCAAACCAGCAAAGTGGCGGGCCAGCACGGCGCCCAGGGCGAACAGCATCGTCTGGTAACCCAGGATCACGGCTGCCGTGGCGTAGAGCTGGGTGTGGATGCCGACGGGCCAGCGAGTGGCCGCCTGGTCCATCAGCATCGAACCCGCGAGCTGCATCAAGCCCACGAGGGCCAGGCCCAGGCCCGGGTACAGGAACAGCCAACGCGGCGCGAACAGCATCAGGAAGCGAAGGTGCCGCCATCCATCGCGCCAGGTGTTCAGATGTGGCGGCCTGTCTCGGCCATCCTTGGCCAAAGACGTGGGCACCTCGGTCACCCGCAGTCCTCCCTGCAGGGCCTTTACGATCATTTCGCTGGCGAACTCCATGCCTGGAGTCACCAACTGCAACCGCAGCATCGCAGCTCGGTCGAAGCCGCGCAGCCCACAGTGGAAGTCCTTCAGGGGGCCACCGAAGAAGCGCCGACCGATGAAGCTCAACACAGGGTTGCCGAGCCACCGGTGCAGAAAGGGCATGGCCCCCGGCGCAATTCCGCCTCTGAACCGGTTCCCGACAACAAGCTCACTGCCAGAGCGGAGAGCCCCAACGAAGCCGTCCAGCGCAGAGAAGTCGTAGCTGTCGTCCGCATCGCCCATGATGACGAAACGGCCCTGCGCGCTGGCAATCCCAGCACGCAGGGCTGCGCCATAGCCGCGCTCGGGAACGCCGATGACTCTGGCGCCCAACTGGCGAGCCAGTTGCTGCGATCCATCGCTGGAGCCGTTGTCCGCAACCAGCACCTCACCTGCAATGCCGGTGCGGGCCAGAAAGGCGCGGGCCTTCGCAAGGCAAGCGGGCAGCGTCCTGGCCTCGTTCAGACAAGGCATCAGGATGGTCAGCTCCACGGGGTTGTCAGCATGAGTCCATGGGCCGTTGACCTGCGGGGCTGTCGCCGAGCGCTCTGAGTCGGGTCCGCGTGAAGGGGGAAGTGCAGCGAAGGGGCTGATTGCATGCATCGTTGACGGATCCAGTAGATCTCGGCGGCAAGGCTCTCAAGCGTGCCCGCGCCCGACAACGTGTTGGGCGGGAACAACCCGGCAAAGTCAGCGCAGTTCCAGGGTTCCACAGGCCGTAAGCCACGCCCCATGCGCAGAAGGGGCCCACAGGCCCCTTCGTCGCGTTGCTGAGTTAGATCAGGTGCCGCGGCACGAACCCGGCATCAGGCGGATCGGATCGCCCGTGCAGGTCCAGCGCTCGATGTTGTTGCCGTTGATCACGGGCGTCAGCGTGACGCGGATGGCCAGGGTGTCGACCGTGCCGTCGACCACAACCACACCCGTGCCGGCGTTCACCGTCAGGTTCGTCGTGTAGCGCGTGCTGACGAAGCCGTCGTCGCAGCTGTCGAGGCTCGTAGCGCCCACGGACTGCACGATCTCGGTGACACAAGTCCGGGCTGAACTCGCCGCAAGAACGATTTCCGAGACCTTGGCCTTGCGGGTGTAGTCCTGGTACGCCGGCAGAGCCACAGCAGCCAGGATGCCGATGATCGCCACGACGATCATCAGTTCGATCAGGGTGAAACCTTGTTGGACGCGC
>JALOSN010000250.1 GCA_025458415.1 Hydrogenophaga sp. | reverse complement strand
GACACGCACACCGCGTCGACTCGGGATTGCAAGGCGGTGCTGCGCGAACGGTTCATGGTCTCATGATAATGGATGCCTCCAGGGGAGACGGGCCCGCCCCGGCCGGAACCGGCCTGAAACAGGGGCTTTCTGACTGCTTCCTGGGACCCGCTTTTTCCTGCCATGTTCCGCTGAGATTGCCCCATGCCCGAATTGCCCGAAGTCGAGGTCACCCGGCGCAGCTTCGCCGACCGCATGGCCGGTGCCCGCATCCAGGCCTTGCGTCTGGGCAAGCCGTTGCGCTGGCCGTTGGGGTGCCCGCCGCAGCAGCTGGTGGGTCGGCGTGTGAAGACGGTGTCGCGCAGGGGCAAATACCTGTTGCTGCAGCTGGACGAGGGGATCCTGCTGCTGCACCTGGGGATGTCCGGCAGCCTGGCGTTCGACACCGGTCTGCCACCGCCCGGACCGCATGACCATGTCGATATCGTGACCGACCAGGGCGTGCTGCGGCTGCACGATCCGAGGCGTTTCGGGGCGGTGGTCCATGTGCCGTCCATCGACGATGCGCGTGCCGTGCGGCTGCTGGGCGGCCTCGGCTGCGAGCCGCTGGAAGCCGGGTTTGAGCCAGTCGGGTTTCACCAGGCCCTGAAGCGGCGGCGTGCCAGCATCAAGCAGGTGCTGCTGGCTGGCGACATCGTGGTCGGGGTCGGCAACATCTACGCCAGCGAGTCCCTGTTCCTGGCCGGCATCCGCCCGACGCTGAGGTCCGACCGCCTGAGCCGTCCGCGAGCGGCCCGCCTGCATGCAGCCATCGTCGACGTGCTGTCACGGGCGGTAGCGCTGGGGGGCAGCACCCTGCGCGACTTCAGCAGTGCCGACGGACAGGTGGGCTACTTCCAGCTTGATGCCATGGTGTACGGGCGGGCCGGACAGCCATGCCGTGTCTGTGGATCCCCGATACGGCTGCTCAGGCAGGGTCAGCGTTCGACCTTCTTCTGCCCGGTCTGCCAGAAGGCCTGATCGGGCCGGAGCAGGGGACAACCGGTCGCCCGGGCATCCTCGGGGGCAGGGTCCAGATGCTATATTGAAGAACTACACCCACACGGCTGTGCATCGGTGATGTGCAGGCACAACGCAGGCCGCTGGCGCCGTGCGATGCGTCCGGGTGACCCGAGACCAACAGACCCTATGAGTTTCAATCAGGATTTCGACCGGCATGGCGCCTGGCGCAAGCAGTTTGCGTTGCGCGTGAAGCTGCTGTCTGAGTGGCTGACCGACCACGACCTGATGGAAGCGGGCATCCGCGAGCGGCTGGACCAGCTGCATGAGCAGGTCCGCCACGACCGCATCATGGTGGCCTTTGTGGCCGAGTTCTCGCGCGGCAAGTCCGAGATGATCAATGCGGTGTTCTTTGCCGGCTACGGTCGCCGCATCATGCCGGCCAGCGCCGGGCGCACCACCATGTGCCCGACTGAGTTGGCCTACGACGCCGATGTCCCACCCTGCCTGCGCCTCCTGCCCATCGAGACCCGGCTCAAGCCGCAGTCGCTGCTGGACTGGCGCAACGCCCCGGAAAAGTGGGAGCGCATCGATCTGGACGTGAACGACCCTGAGCAACTGGCCAAGGCCATCCAGAAGGTGGCAGAGGTGCGCCGTGTCAGCAAGACCGAGGCCGCAGCCCTGGGGTTCTGGAATGACGAGTTGCCCGACGACAACCCGCTGCCACAGCCCGACGGCAGCATCGAGGTACCGCGCTGGCGCCATGCCCTGATCAACATGGCGCATCCCCTGCTCAAGCAGGGCCTGGTCATTCTTGACACCCCTGGTCTCAACGCGATCGGTGCCGAGCCCGAACTCACGGTCAGCCTGTTGCCTCAGGCGCACGCGGTGGTTTTCATTCTGGCGGCCGACACCGGGGTGACCAAGTCCGACCTGGGTATCTGGCGTCAGCACCTGTCGGCACTGGGTACCGGCCAGGAGGCCCGGCTGGTGGTGCTCAACAAGATCGACACCATGTGGGACGCGCTGAGCTCGCCAGAGCAGGTCCAGCTGCAGATTGCGTCCCAGCGCACCGATGTGGCCGACATCCTGGGGCTGTCGCCGCGTCAGGTGCTGGCCGTGTCGGCCCAGAAGGGGCTGCTGGCCAAAGTCGAGCGCAACGACGAATTGCTGGAGGCCAGCAACCTGCTCGAGCTGGAAGGTGCGTTGGGCGTTGACCTGCTGGGTCAGCGTCGCCGCCTGCTGCGCGCGCGTGTGGCCGAAGGCGTGCAGGCCCTGCGGCAAGAAACCGGTCGCCTGGTGCACACCCGTGTGCGTGACCTGGTCGAGCAGGTGCAGGAGCTCGAAGGCCTGCGCGGCAAGAACGAAGGGGTCATCAAGCAGATGCGCCTGCGCATCGAGCAGGAGCAGGCCGATTTCGATGCCAGTGGCGCCAAGATCCAGGCGGTCCGCTCGGTCCACCTGCGTCTGCTCAAGGATCTGTTTGCGCTGCTGAGCACCACCCACCTGAAGGTCGAGGTGAATGAACTGGCGCGTGCCCTGCGGCAGCCCGGCATCAAGCTGGGTGTCCGGCGTGCCTATGGCCAGACCTTCGAACGCCTGCGGGCCGGGTTGGCGCAGACCGAGCGTCTGCGCGACGAGATCCAGGCCATGCTCGAAGGCAGTTTCAAGGGACTCAACGCCGAGTATGGTTTTTCCCTGCAGGCGCCGCCACCCCCCGTGCTGGCGCGCTTCTACAAGGACCTGGACCAGATCGAGAAGAGCCATCTGCAGTACCTCAGCCTGGGCAATGCCCTGAGGCTGGCGCAGCCCGAATTCGCCGAGCGCCTGGCGCGTGCCCTGATGAGCCGGCTGCGGGTGGTCTATGAGGCGGCCGTGGCCGAAGTGGAAATCTGGAACAAGTCGGCGGCCGCACAGCTGGACGCCCAGTTGCGCGAGCGCCGGCGCAATTTCACCCGGCGTATCGAAGCCGTGTCCCGCATCCAGCAGGCCGCGGGCGGACTGGACGACCGGATCCGCGAGCTGCAGGCCCAGCAGAACGAGCTGCACCTGCTTGAAGCCAAGCTTGTCGAACTGACCGAACGCCTGCTCGAAGATTCCGAGCCTGCGGTTGCCGACGCCGCCTTGGCATGACGTCCCTGTCAGGTGCCTCGCCGGACGGGTTGCCGGGTGGCTTCGCCGGGCGGCTGATCGCCTGGCAGCGGGAGGCCGGGCGCCACCACCTTCCCTGGCAGGGCACCCGCGACCCTTACCGGGTCTGGCTGTCGGAGATCATGCTTCAGCAGACGCAGGTGAGCACGGTGCTGGATTACTACCCCCGCTTCCTTGCGCGTTTTCCCGATGTGCAGGCGCTGGCCGCGGCATCAGCCGACGAGGTGATGGCGCTTTGGAGTGGACTGGGCTACTACAGCCGGGCCCGCAATCTGCACCGCTGCGCCCAGGCGGTGGTGTCCGCGCATGGCGGGTGCTTTCCGGCCACGGCCGCACGCTTGCAGGAACTGCCTGGCATCGGTGCGTCCACGGCGGCGGCCATTGCGGCCTTCTGTTTTGGTGAGCGCATCTCGATTCTGGACGGCAACGTGCGCCGGGTGCTGGGTCGCTTGCTGGCCTTTGAGGAGGAC
>JALOSN010000249.1 GCA_025458415.1 Hydrogenophaga sp. | reverse complement strand
GTACGGGTCAATCCGCCTGTGACCGGGACATCAGCAATCGATCGGCTCCCAGACCAGCGGTTCCAGCCGGACCTGGTCTTTCAGGTGGAGGGCGTCGGCTGCCCGGCACAGCCCGGTGCTGACGCTGAGCAGGGCGCCGGTGCCGCAGGCCACGCCCCAGACCAGGCTGTCCGACCAGCCCAGCCCCTGCGTCAGAGCCCAGACCATGCCGCCGACGAAGCTGTCACCGGCCCCCACCGCGCTCCGCGGTTCAATGGCCAGGGGGGGCGCGAACCAGGCCGCCTGCCGGGTGGCCAGCAGTGCGCCCCGGTGACCCAGGCTCAGCGCCACGGCCTCGCACCGGCCGCTGGCCACGAGCTGGCGCACCGCCGCCAGCTGGGCCGGACGGTCGGGCAGCTCGCGCCCCAGGTGGGCCGAGAGTTCGCGCAGGTTGGGCTTGACGAGGAACACACCCGCCTGCAAGGCCGCGTCCAGCGGCGCGCCGCTGGTGTCGAGCACCAGGCGGCCGCCGCGCTCGGCCGCCAGTCGGGCCACCCGCGCATAGAAGTCGTCGGGCACCCCGGGCGGCAGGCTGCCGCTGGCCACGAGCAGGCCTGGGAACGGATCCGTGGCGTCCAGTGCGTCCAGGCAGGCCCGCCATTCGGCTTCGCTCAGCCGGGGACCCGGCATGACGAAGCGGAATTCCTGCCCGCTGCGGCCCTCGTGGACGGTGAAGCTCACCCGGGTGTCTTCGGCGCTGGCGACAAAGCGGCTGGCCATGCCCTCCTCGGCCAGACGCCGCCGCAGCCAGTCACCGGTGGGGCCACCGGCCGGGCACAGGGCCAAGCAGGCACCCCCCAGGCGAACCACGGTGCGGGCCACGTTGATGCCACCCCCGCCAGCGTCGTGTGCGGTCGGACTGCAGCGCAGTTTGTGGGTGGGCACCACTTCGGCGGTTTCGGTGGCCAGGTCGACCGACGGATTCATGGTCAGGCACAGCAGGGCGGTGCCGGCGGCGACGGGCGGTGGAATCATGAAGCCGGTTGTACCCGAATTCTGTGGCCGCGAGTCGATTCAGCGCAGGTGCTTGAGGCGTCGGGCCGCGAGGGCCTCGCTGACCCGAAGTCCGCGCGGACCGGGCACCAGCTCGAAAGTCTGGCCGGCGCACAATGAGCCGGCCCGCTCGACCGCGAGGTAAAAGCCGCTGCACAGGGCCTGCACCATCAGCCGACCGGCGTCGGGCAGGTCCATGACGGCGTTGAACTTGAAGCAGGGCTCGCGGGGGGCGGTGACGCGCAGCACCGCATCGAGGAAGACCAGCCGGTCACCGATCCAGGTGTCGGTCTCCAGCAGACCGCTGATGCTCAGGTTCTCGCCGACACAACCCGGCGACAGGGTCTCGTCGAACAGGCTGACGCCCGCCTGGCGGCGCCGGTTCTGCCAGAAGGGCAGGTGCTCGACTGGGTAGGCATAGACCGCCTTCGACAGGCCCCCGTGCACGCTGGGGTCGGCCTGCTCGTCGCCGTCCAGTCCCAGAGGGCCGACGGCCACCGCGCCGTCGCGCGGGCGTTTGCCGATGGCCGAGCTGAAACGGCGCCGGCCCACCTGGAGGGGAGCCACCCCGCCCGTGTTGACGCTGAGCAGGCGCACGCGGGCTCAGCTGCGCATCAGCGCTTCGATCTCGTCCGCCTCGACCGGCACGCCGCGTGTGATGAGCTCGCAGCCCTCAGGGGTGACGACCGCGTCGTCCTCGATGCGGATGCCCAGGTTCCAGAAGGCCTTGGGCACGTCGGCGGCCGGGCTTACATACAGGCCGGGCTCGATCGTGAGCACCATGCCCGGGCGCAGGATGCGGCTGGGCCGGTCCTTGATGACTTCGCCCGAGAGCGGGTCCTTGCGTTCGTTGAGCTGGCCCAGCTCGCCGGGCTCCACGTAGCTGCCGCAGTCGTGCACATCCAGCCCCAGCCAGTGACCGGTGCGGTGCATGTAGTGGCGGAAGTAGTGGCGTTTCTCGATCACATCGTCCAGGTGGCCGACGTCGTTGCGGTCGAGCAGCCCCAGGTCGAGCATGCCCTGCGCCAGCACGCGCACGGTGGCATCGTGCGGGTCGACGAAGCGCTTGCCCGGACGCGTGGCCTCGACCGCGGCGGCCTGGCTGGCCAGCACCAGGTTGTAGAGGTCGCGCTGGGGACCGGTGAAGCGTCCGTTGGCGGGGAAGGTGCGGGTGATGTCCGAGGCGTAACCATCGAGCTCGCAGCCGGCATCGATGAGCACGAGTTCGCCGTCGCGCACGGGCGCGTTGTCCGCCCGGTAGTGCAGCACACAGGCATTGGCGCCGGCGGCGACGATGCTGCCGTAGGCGGGGTACTGCGAGCCGTGCTGGCGGAATTCGTGCAGCAGCTCGGCGTCCAGATGGTACTCGCGCACGTCCTCGCCGGCGCGGATCATGCGCGCGCAGCGCTGCATGGCGCGGATGTGGGCCTGGGCGCTGATCTGTGCGGCGCGTTTCATGATGCCGATCTCGTGCGCGTCCTTGACCAGGCGCATCTCATCGACGATGCCACACAGGTCGCGCTGGGCATCGGGGCAGAGGGCGCCGTAGCGCACCCGGGCCCGCACCTTCTGCAGCCAGCCATCGATCCGGCTTTCCAGCCCGCCGTGGATGGCGAACGGGAACCAGACGGTCTGCCGGTTCTCCAGCAGCCGGGGCAGGCGCGCGTCCAGCTCGTCGACCGAGAAGGCCTCGCTCACGCCCAGCGTGTCGGGCGCGGCCTGCGGGCCCAGGCGGATGCCGTCCCAGATCTCGCGCTCCAGGTCCTTGGGCTGGCAGAACAGTGTGGTGTGGCCCTCGGCCGTGATCACCAGCCAGCCGCGCGGTTCGGTGAAGCCGGTCAGGTAGTAGAAGTAGCTGTCGAAGCGGAACAGGTACTCGCTGTCTCGGTTGCGGGTGCGCTCGGGTGCGGTCGGGACGATGGCAATGCCTCCCGGCCCCAGCTGGGCGGCCACACGGGCACGGCGGTCGGCGTAGATGGCGTAAGCGGTCTGTTGGTCCATGACCGGATTGTGCGGGTTTTGGGGCGTTTGCGCCTGCCCGGGGGTTCGCATCGGCGTCACAATCGCAGGCTGTCAACCTGTCCCTGCCATGAACCCTGACGTGATCATCATCGGCGGTGCCGCCGTCGGCAGCGCCGCTGCCTTCTTTCTGGCTTCGTCGCCCGGCTTCAACGGGCGGGTGCTGGTGCTGGAGC
Organism: Hydrogenophaga sp.; assembly: GCA_025458415.1. Classification (GTDB taxonomy): domain Bacteria; phylum Pseudomonadota; class Gammaproteobacteria; order Burkholderiales; family Burkholderiaceae_C; genus Hydrogenophaga. The sequence goes on along the minus strand of JALOSN010000249.1, from coordinate 373 downwards.
AGGACATGGGCTTTGAATTCTGTGCCACCGCACGGTCCGCCGCCTCGATCCGGCACCAGTTCTCGACCCCGGGGAACATCGCCATGTCGCGCTTCGGGACCGAGTTCCTGCGCCGCCTGCCGGAGCACCTGTCGGTGGATGGCGTCGCGCCGGATGTCGGGTTTCACGAGGGGGGCTACCTGTTCCTGGCCACGGCGGCGGGTGAAGCGGTGCTGCGAGAAAACCACGCGACTCAGCGCCAGATGGGCGCCGATGTGGCCTTGCTGGACCCGCGTGAACTGGACCGGCGATTTCCCTGGCTGCACACGGCCGACCTGGCCGGTGGCTCGCTGGGCCTGTCGGGCGAAGGCTGGTTCGATGCCTGGGCCCTGAT
>JALOSN010000248.1 GCA_025458415.1 Hydrogenophaga sp. | reverse complement strand
GACCGACATCGCCTCCATCAAGGCGGCCATTGCCCACGCGGAGACCGAGGTCGGTCCGATCGACATCCTGATCAACAACTCGGGTGTCAGCACCACGCAACGCCTGCAGGACGTCACGGAAGAAGACTACAACTTCGTTCTGGACACCAACACCAAGGGTGCCTTCTTCACCGCACAGGAGGTGGCCAAGCGGATGCTGGCCCGTGCCAAGGGGCAGGCCCCCGGCACCTGGGTGGGCGGACGCATCATCAACATCGCCTCGATGGCCGGTCTGCGGGTCTTGCCCCAGATCGGCATCTATTGCATGAGCAAGGCGGCTGTGGTGCACATGACCAAGGCCATGGCCGCAGAGTGGGGGCGGTTTGGCATCAACGTCAATGCCGTCTGCCCAGGCTACATCGACACCGAGATCAACCACCACCACTGGCAGACCGAGCAGGGGCAGAAGCTGATCCAGATGCTGCCGCGCAAGCGGATCGGGCACCCCGCCGACCTGGACGTCGTGCTGCTGATGTTGGCCAGCAACGAGAGCCATTTCGTGAACGGAGCGGTGATTGCGGCAGACGACGGCTTCGGCGCCTGAACGGTTGCTGCCCCCGGGCATGGGGGCCGGTATAGCCGCCGGACTGGCGGCCGGTGCGCTCTGGGGCACCACTTTTGTCGCGCCGCTGGTGGCGCCGGGCTTCAGTTCAGTGGACTACACCGCAGGGCGATTCATCGCGTGCGGGTTGTTTGCGCTTGCCTGGCTGCTCTGGCAAACCGGACACACTTCTTCGGCCATGCGTCGGCACCTGTGGCCCACGGCCAGTCAGGCGCGCGCGGCCCTGGGTCTGAGCGTGCTGGGCTACACCGGCTATTACCTGTTGCTGGTCTACGGCATTGCCGACGCGGGGGCCGCCGTGCCCGCCCTCATCATCGGCACCTTGCCGCTGTGGATGATGTTGCTGGGCAAACCGGAGCGGATGCACTGGTCCGCACTGGGGCCGGGGCTGGTCCTGACGGCAGCAGGCATGGTGCTGATGATGGCGGTGACGGCGGACCAGGTGCAGATGGACGGGCATGGCGACTTCTGGCGCGGTGTGCTGCTGGCAACGGCCGCCATGTCCAGCTGGCTGGCCTTCGGACTGCTCAACGCGCGCTGGCTCAGGACGCACACCCAGGTGCGTTCGACGGCCTGGGCCTTGGCCTGTTCCTGCTGGTCTGTGCCTTCACCGGCATCGGCTCGGCCTGGGTGGCTGCCGTGCTGTGGAACGTGGCCAGTCGACGACTGAGCCCCAGCCTGGCGGGCCAGCTGGTGGTCAGTGAAACCGTGTTTGCGCTGCTCTACGCCTTTGCCTGGCGTGGCGAATGGCCCGTGACCGCCCAATGGCTCGCTGCTGTCCTGTTTGTCGCTGGCATACTGGCCTCGATTCGCGCCCACCGATAGCCCCTTCCCATGAAACTTGAACTGCCGCACGAAAAGAAGCTGGTCCACACCATCGTGGTCCCCATCCGCTGGGGAGACATGGATGCCATGGGGCACGTCAACAACACCCTGTACTTCCGCTACATGGAGATTGCGCGACTGGACTGGTTCTTCGGCCTGGGCCTGCCTGCCGATCCGAAGGGGGAGGGCCCGGTCATCGTCAACGCGTTCTGCAACTTCATCCGACAGCTCGAGTTTCCGGGGGATGTCCTGGTGCGCACCTATGTGGGGGCCATGGGCAGAACCTCGTTCGACACCTTCCACGAAATGCTTCGCACCGACGACCCGACCACGGTGTACGCCAACGGCGGTGCGACGGTGGTCTGGGTGGATTTTCCGCAGCAGAAGTCGGTGCCGATGTCCGAACAGGCCAGGGCGTTGATTGAAGGGGCCGGTCACCCGCCCCTGCTGGGGCGCTGAGTCGGATCACTTCTGCTTCGGGATGCGTCCCATCAGATAGAACTCCGGGTTGGGCGTCATGCCGCTGAAGCTGGCCATGCGGTTGGACAGGCCGAAAAAGGCGGTGATGGCGGCGATGTCCCAGGCGTCCTCGTCGGAAAAGCCGTGTGCATGCAGAGCTTCGAAGTCGGCGTCGTCGATTTCATCCGAGCGCAGGCAGACCTTCATGGCGAAGTCCAGCATGGCACGCTGCCGGGGGGTGATGTCGGCCTTGCGGTAGTTGGTGGCCACCTGGTCGGCCACCAGCGGCTTTTTCTCGTAGATCCGCAGGATGGCGCCATGGGCCACCACGCAGTAAAGGCAGTGGTTGGCCGCGCTGGTGGTGGTCACGATCATCTCGCGATCGCCCTTGCTCAATCCGGATGTGCGCCCGACGGTCTCCGGTGTCATCAGGGCGTCGTGGTAGGCAAAAAAAGCACGCCATTCGGCGGGACGGCGTGCCAGGGCGAGGAACACGTTGGGCACAAAGCCGGCTTTGTCCTGCACCTCCATCACCTTGGCCTTGATGTCCTCGGGCAGCCCGTTCAGGTCGGGCAGGGGATAGCGGATCTGACCCATGGCGTCGGTCTCCTATCAGGTTCTGTTGGGGTGCACAGCTTATCCTCTCGGCTTGAGACTTGACTGACACATGGAGAACAGCATGCAGGACGAGCAGTACCACCGCGGCCTGGCCACCCGTCGCCAGGTGATGGGCGATGCGTTTGTCGACCGGGCCCTGGGCAGCGCCACCCCGTTCACCCAGCCGATACAGGACCACATTTCGCGCGCCGCCTGGGGTGATGTCTGGCAGCGCGAGGGGCTGGACCGCAAGACGCGCAGCCTGATCACGGTCGCCATGCTGACCGCGTTGGGCAAGCAGCACGAACTCAAGGGCCATGTGCGTGGTGCCCTCAACAATGGCGCCACGGCGCAGGAGATCCAGGAGGTCTTGCTGCACGCGGCGGTCTATTGCGGCATTCCCGCCGCGGTCGAGGCGTTCCGTACCGCTGCCGAGGTGGTCGAGCCGCCGCTCGGCTGATGCACGGGCTTTTTCCTGTCTGGAGTCATTCACATGAGCATGCAACCCCAAACCCTTCGTCGCGCGCTGCTGCTGACAGCCGCTCTCGGTCTGGTCGGCCTGCCGGCCCTGACCTTTGCCCAGGCGACCACCCGCCTGATGGTGGGCTTCCCGGCCGGCGGCGGCACCGACGCCATCGCCCGCATCCTGGCCGAGCCGCTGCAGGCCGAATTGGGTATCCCCGTGGTGGTTGACAACAAGGCCGGTGCCGGCGGACAGATCGCCGCCCAGGCCCTGAAGATGGCCGCGCCCGATGGCCACACCCTGTTTCTCAGCCACGACCACAGTGTGACCATCCTCCCGATGGTCATGAAGAACCCCGGTTTTGATCCAGCCAAGGATTTTGTGCCGGTTGCCGGCTTTGCCACCTTCGTCAACCACCAGTTTCAAGGGCTATGTGGACTGGGTGCGCCAGCAGGGCGGCGGCAAGGGTGCGGTGGGCATACCGGCGCCGGCATCGGTGCCCCAGTTCCTGGTTCAGGAAATCGCGAAGAAAAACGGACTTGACCTGGTGGCTGCGCCCTACCGCGGCAGTGCGCCGATGGTGACGGACATGCTGGGCAACCAGATTGCCGCTGGTGTCGGCTCGGTTCCCGATTTCATCGAAAACCACAAGGCCGGCAAGATCCGCGTCGTGGCGGTCATGGGTACCCAGCGGCAGGCCGCCATGCCGGATGTGCCCACCTTTGCCGAGCTGGGCCTGTCCGGTTTTGAGGAAGTCCCGTATTACGGCGTGTTTGCGCCGGCCGGCACACCCAAGGCCACCCTGGACAAGCTGTCGGTGGCCATCCAGAAGGCCGTCGCCTTGCCCGGGGTCAAGGACAAGCTGACCGCCATGGGCCTGACCGTCGGTTTCATGAGCAGCGAGCAGCTGGCAGCACGGGAGAGGGCCTACGGCCAGGTGTGGGCGAAGATCATCAGGGACAGCGGCTTCCAGCCCCAGTGAACTGAGTGCGCTCACGCTTCGCCGCCTGCAGCATTGGCTGGTCAGCCCGCCAGCAAGCGGTGTACCAGGTCCGCTGTGCTGTGCGCCTGGTACTTGCGCATCAGCCGTGCGCGGTAGATCTCCACCGTGCGCGGGCTGATGCCCAGCAGCTTGCCGATCTCCTTGCTGGTCAGGCCGTCCATCACAAAGGCGGCCACCTCACGCTCGCGTGGCGTCAGCTCGGCGCGCACCGGTCGTCGGGCGCTGAGGTCCTCGAAGCTCCAGATGCCGGCGGCGTGCGGGTCCTTCGGGTCCAGGGCGCGCCCGGTCACGTGGCACCAGAACGTCTCCCCCTTGAAGCGACCGTCCACCCGCTTCATGATGCGGTCGTCGGCGTAGGTTCCGCTGCGACCCAGGATGGGGGTGATGCGGGCACCGGTGCGTTCGTACTCGTCCGTGCTCGGGTAAAGAATCCGGAAGCTCTGCCCGATCAGCTGGTCGCGACTGGCACCGAACATCTCGCACAGGACCTGGTTGCAGTCGACCATGGTGCGCTGGCGTGACAGGGCCAGACCCACCGGGGCCATGTCGAAGGCAAGGCGGTAGTCGATGTCCATCAGCCGTCTCCAGCGGTGTTGGGGTTCCCCATTACGGCAAACTACGTATGTGAATACGTAGTATCGTAAGGGCTTCCGATTGTTCAATCCAGGAGTCAGACGACGTGAACAAGATCTATCCCAGCGCGGCCGAAGCCCTCAAGGGTGTGGTGGCCGACGGACAGCTGATCGCCGTGGGCGGTTTCGGCCTGTGCGGTATCCCCGAGGCCCTGATCGACGCCCTGCGCGATTCCGGGGTGAAGAACCTGACTGCCATCTCCAACAACGCCGGCGTCGACGGTTTCGGCCTGGGCAAGTTGCTGGAGACCCGCCAGATCAAGAAAATGATCTCGTCCTACGTGGGTGAGAACAAGGAGTTCGAGCGCCAGTACCTGGCCGGTGAACTCGAGCTCGAGTTCACGCCCCAGGGCACACTGGCAGAGAAGCTGCGCGCCGGCGGCGCTGGCATTCCGGCCTTCTTCACCAAGACCGGCGTCGGCACCATCGTGGCCGAAGGCAAGGAGTTGCGCGAGTTCAATGGTGAGACCTACGTGATGGAGCGTGCCCTGCTGCCCGACGTGGCGCTGGTCAAGGCCGATATCGCCGACCGCTCGGGCAACCTGCGCTTCAACCTGACGGCACGCAACTTCAACCCGGCCGCCGCGATGGCCGGCAAGATCTGCATCGTCGAGGTCGAGCGTATCGTCGCCACCGGCGAGATCGCGCCGGACGACGTGCACCTGCCCGGCATCTACGTGCACCGCATCGTGCACAACCCGACGCCCGAAAAGCGCATCGAGAAGCGCACCACCCGCGACCGCAAAGTCTGATTGAGGAGTACGAACATGCCCTGGACCCAAGACCAGATGGCCGCGCGCGCGGCCCAGGAGCTGCAGGACGGCTTCTATGTGAACCTCGGCATCGGCATCCCGACGCTGGTGGCCAACCACGTGCCCGACCACGTCGAGGTGTGGCTGCAGAGCGAGAACGGCATGCTCGGCATCGGACCCTTCCCGTATGAGGACGAGGTGGACGCCGACCTGATCAACGCCGGCAAGCAGACGGTGACCACCATCAAGGGCTCTTCGATTTTCGGCAGCCACGACAGCTTCGCCATGATCCGCGGCGGCAAGATCAACCTGTCCATCCTGGGCGCCATGCAGGTGACCGGCAAAGGCGACCTGGCCAACTGGATGATCCCCGGCAAGATGGTCAAGGGCATGGGCGGCGCCATGGACCTGGTGGCCGGCGTGCCGCGCGTGATCGTGCTGATGGAGCACGTCGCGAAGAAGAAGGACGGCACCGAGGACCTGAAAATCCTGCCCGAGTGCACCCTGCCACTGACCGGCAAGGGCGTGGTCGACCGCATCATCACCGACCTGGGCGTCATGGACGTGACCCCCGAGGGCCTGAAGCTGGTGGAGCTGGCCGACGGCGTGACGCGCGAGTTCATCCAGAGCAAGACCGGCGTGCCGCTGATCTGACCGTCCGCGCGGCTATACTCCCTGCAGCAACTGTCTCTGGGGAGTAGCCGCCCTGCGCCCCGCAGGGGTCCGCGTCAACACACTTGGCCCACCAGCCATGGCGCGGACAGCTCCCAGCCTGGCAAGACCATGGACCGTTCAGCCTCCGCATGTGCCGGTGGGGCTGGGCGGTTTCGTGGTTTTCCACCGGCCTTCGGAGTTTCCCTTGGAAGCCTTTCTGCTCTCCACCGGCATCGTCGCCCTGGCCGAAATGGGCGACAAGACCCAGCTGTTGTCTCTGGTGCTGGCAGCCCGTTACCGCAGGCCCTGGCCCATCGTGGCCGGCATTCTGGTCGCCACCTTGCTCAACCATGCATTGGCAGGCGCCGTGGGCGCCTGGATCATGGCCACCGTGGGTGCCGACCTGATGCGCTGGATTCTGGGGGCCTCGTTCATCGCCATGGGTCTGTGGATGCTGGTGCCCGACCGGCTCGATGAAGACGAGGCCGCAGCGGTCAGGCAATGGGGGGTGTTTCTCACCACGACCTGGGCCTTTTTCCTGGCTGAAATGGGCGACAAGACGCAAATCGCCACCGTCGCCCTGGGAGCCCAGTACACGCCCCTGGTGGCGGTGGTGGCCGGGACCACGCTGGGCATGATGCTGGCGAACGCCCCGGTGGTGTTCTTCGGGGAGGCCATCACCCGACGTGTGCCCATCCGGCTGGTGCACTTGCTGGCAGCAGCCATCTTTGTGGTGATGGGGGTGTTGGTGCTGCTGGGACTGGGCGGCTGATGCCGGCTCCCCAAACGACAAGGCCCCGATGCATGGCAGCGGGGCCCCGATGTTTCATGCTGGAGCGGGCGATGGGAATCGAACCCACGTCTTGAGCTTGGGAAGCTCAGGTCCTGCCATTGAACGACGCCCGCAGTGGCGTTAGTTTACTTGAGGATATCGCCCACACAGACGTACTTGATCTCGACATAGTCGTCCATGCCGT
>JALOSN010000247.1 GCA_025458415.1 Hydrogenophaga sp. | reverse complement strand
CCGCGCCTTGCGGCTGGCCCGCAAGCGCTTCATGAAGCTGCATGGGCAGGTGTTCCGGGTGCTGGGCATCATGCAGTGGTTCTGGTACGGCAGCGAGAAACGACGCGAACGCTTCGTGGCGATCTGCGAGGACAGGGACGTCCAGCAACTGACCTTCGAAGCCTACATGAACAAGCAGCTGGTGCGCCGCAAGCCCATGGCGCATGTGCGCATCTTCTTCAAGGACCTTGGTCACCTGCTCGGGCTGGTGCGTGTCTGAAACCCGGTGTGCTCGTGGCTGGCACCCTTGAGGCCATCTGGCGCGACGGCCACTGGGTCGATCTGGCCATTCTGATCACCTTGGCCGAGCTGCTGGCCCTTGTTGTCTGGCGAAAATGCAGGGCCAATGCACTGCCCTGGCCGTCGTACGGCTGGAACCTGCTGTCCGGCCTGTGCCTGATGCTGGCCCTGCGGCTGGCACTCACCGATGGGCACTGGGCGCTCCAGGCGGCCTGCCTCGCCGCTTCCGGCGCGGCCCATGCCGTGGACCTCAGGCGCCGGCTGCAACGATGACCGCTGCGGGCCTGATGAGGGCCGCTCAGGCCTTCTTGACGTAGGTGCTGCACCAGCCGTCGGCCGCCACCAGCTTGCCGGGGAAGACGCCACACGGGCCACTGGCCTGCCCAGGCTTGCCGGTGTAGAGCGAGCAATTCGAACACTTCTGGGTGGCGGCGTGCTTCGGGTACTTCTTGGCGTCGACCTTGGTGGTGTCCTTGACATAACCGAGGGCCACTGCCTGCGGATCCTTCTCGTCCACCATCGGGGCAGCCTGCGCCAGCACGGCACCGCCATACGCGGCTGCGGACCCGGCCATCACCTGCAACACAAACACCCGTCGATTCGAAACATGCATGAAGCACCTCTTTCAGAACATGCAAGATAGCCAGCGCATGCTACGCCTGCTCGCAACCGAAGTCAGGGACGTCCCACCGTTCCTGTAGACAATGCTGGCTTAAGGTTCAGATGTCCGGACGTCGGCCCGTGCGCTGTTAGCCGCTGCCTGATTACACTCGGGGCACCCTCCCGTGCCATGAGCCCACAAGACTACGTCCAGCAGAAGGCCGCCGCCTCCGGCAGCAGCTTCTATTACGCCTTCCTGTTCCTGCCCGCCGATCGGCGCGCAGCGATCACCGCCTTTTACGCGTTCTGCCGCGAGGTCGACGACGTGGTCGACGAGGTGGCCGACCCGGGTGTCGCCCAGACCAAGCTGGCCTGGTGGCGGCAGGAGGTGGCGCAATCGTTCGGCGGTCGTCCCGGGCACCCGGTGACCCAGGCGCTGATGCCCCACGTACCGGTGTATGGCATCGAGGCGCGTCACCTGCTGGCCGTCATCGAAGGCTGCCAGATGGACCTGGACCAGAGCCGCTACCTCGATTTCGCGAACCTGCAGCAATACTGTCACCGGGTGGCGGGCATCGTGGGAGAGGTGGCCGCCCGCATCTTCGGGCAGACCGACCCGGCCACCACGCTGTACGCCCACCGGCTGGGGCTGGCCTTCCAGCTGACCAACATCGTGCGCGACGTCGGCGAGGACGCGGTGCGTGGACGTATCTATCTGCCGGTCAACGAGCTGCAGCGCTTTGACATCAAGGCCCACGAGCTGATCAAGCGGGGCGGCGCACCGGGCACCGACGCCGCCGATTTCCAGCGCCGGTTCACCGCCCTGATGGCATTCCAGTGCCAGCGCGCCCTCGACACCTATGACGAGGCCCTGTCCCTGCTGCCTGCCGCCGACCGTCGGGCCCAGAAGCCCGGCCTCATGATGGCCAGCATCTACCGCACCCTGCTGCGCGAGATCGCCGCCGAGCCGATGCTGGTGCTCACACAACGGGTCAGCCTGACGCCCCTGCGCAAGTTCTGGCTGGCCTGGAAGGTGCAGGCCCTGGGGCGGCTGTGACGCTGAAGCTCGCCGTGGTGGGTGGCGGCTGGGCCGGCATGTCGGCGGCCGTTGCAGCGGCCGGACCGGGCATCGAGATCACGGTCATTGAAGCCGCGCGTGAACTGGGTGGCCGGGCACGCGCCCTGCAGGCGATGCGCCCTGACGGGGTGGCGGTCCGCCTGGACAACGGCCAGCACATCCTGATCGGCGCCTACCGGCAGGCGCTGCACTGCATGCAGCAAGTCGGTGTCCCGTTGCCCGGGGCCTTGCTGGAACTGCCACTGGGCCTGCCCTTTGCGGACGGATCAGGGCTTCAGACTCCTCGCTGGGCAGCGCGCTGGCCGGCCACGCTGGGACTGCTGTCCGCCATCGTCACGGCGCGCGGCTGGTTCTGGACCGACCGGCTGGCCCTGCTGCGCGTCGCCGGCCGGTGGCAGCGCCAGCGCTTTGCCTGCAGGCCCGACGAAACGGTGGCCGGGCTGTGCGAGGGGCTGACCACCCGTGTCATGGCCGACCTGATCGAGCCGCTGTGTGTCTCCGCCCTGAACCTGCCCACCCGGCAAGCCAGTGGGCAGGTGTTCCTGCGCGTCATGCAGGACGCCCTGATGGGCGAAGGCTTCGGCGACTGGCGACCCTCCAGCCTGCTGCTGCCACGCACGGACCTCGGGCACCTGTTCCCCGAATCCGCCGCGCGCTGGCTGTCCGACACCCTGGGCACGCGGTTCCGATTGTGCCTGGGCACCCGGGTCACCGGCCTTCATCCCCACGAAGGCGGCTGGCAGTTGCGGGGGTCCGGCATCGACCAGCACTTTGACCAGGTCATCTGGGCCACCGCGGCCAGCCCGGCCGCCCAGGTGGTGGGCCAGACCGCTGTCGAAGCGGCAAACCAGGGTTCCTTTCCCTGGGCGCCGGGACTCCGGGCCTGGGCCGAGGCCTGCGGTCAACTGACCTTCACGGCCATCACCACCGTCTATGCGTGGTCGCCGGGCCTGCGACTGAACAGGCCCATGCTGGCGCTGCGCGACACACCCCTGGCGCCTGCCCAGTTCGTGTTCGATCGCGGACAGCTCAGCCCGCACGACCCGGCCATGCAGGGTGTGCTGGCCTTTGTCATCAGTGCCAGCGCGGGTGACAGGGACACCCTGGAGCGTGCGGTGCTGCGCCAGGCGCGCGAGCAGCTGCGCACTGACGACCTGCGTCCCCTGCTCACCGTGGTCGAGAAGCGTGCCACCTTTGCCTGCCTGCCCGGAATCGGACGCCCCGGGTCGCAGCTGGCGCCCGGACTGCTGGCCGCCGGCGACTACCTGGAGGGACCCTACCCGGCCACCCTGGAGGCCGCGGTCCGGGCCGGTGTGGCAGCCGGTGGCCAGGTACGCGAGCAGCACGACCGCCATGCCATCCCTGGTCAGGCACGGTGGCCTGTGTGATGATGACGTGCATGGGCCGACAGCCCGTCCAGCCAAGCGCACAACGCCCACACGCATGCCTTGCCAAACCCTGCAGCCCGAGCAGCTTCGCCTGCACATCGATCCAGCGACCCTGACTTTCGCCGAGACCGGCGAACTGCAGAACCTGCCCGTCCCCTGGATCGGCCAGCGGCGCGCCGAGGAAGCGGCTCGCTTCGGGTTGTCCATGGACCAGCCCGACTACCATCTGTTCGTCCTGGGCGAGGTCGGAAGCGGGCGCT
>JALOSN010000246.1 GCA_025458415.1 Hydrogenophaga sp. | reverse complement strand
GACGTCGGGCTGAACTACCTGAGCCTGGACCGCAGCGCCGAGACCCTGTCGGGTGGCGAGGCCCAGCGCATCCGGCTGGCCAGCCAGATCGGCAGCGGGCTGACCGGCGTGATGTACGTGCTCGATGAACCCAGCATCGGCCTGCACCAGCGCGACAACGACCGGCTCATCGGCACGCTGCAGCACCTGCGCGACCTGGGCAACACGGTGCTGGTGGTCGAGCACGACGAGGACATGATCCGCACCGCGGACTTCTGCATCGACATCGGGCCGGGCGCGGGCGTGCACGGAGGTCGCGTCATGGCGCAGGGTACCCCGGCCGCCGTGATGGCCGACCCGAATTCGCTCACCGGCCAGTATCTCAGCGGCGCAAGAGAAATCCCGGTGCCGGCGCGTCGCACGCCCTGGCTGCCGGTGATCAAGCCGGAGGCGAAGGCCGCCCCCCTCAAGTCGCGTTTCCCCATGAGCCCGGCCGCGGAGAGGCGTTTCGAGCGCCAGGCCGCCCACGAGGCCACCCTGGGCGAGTTGCAGGAGATCCGGGTGCTCAATGCCCGCGGCCACAACCTCAAGGGGGTGACCGTGGCCTTTCCGGTCGGCCTGCTGACCTGCGTGACCGGCGTCTCCGGGTCAGGCAAGTCCACCCTGGTCAACGACACGCTGTACGCCGCGGTGGCGCGCACGCTGTACCGTTCGCACGACGAACCGGCCGAGCACGACGCGATTGAAGGCATCGAACACTTCGACAAGGTCATCAACGTCGACCAGAGCCCGATCGGGCGCACGCCGCGCAGCAACCCGGCCACCTACACGGGCCTGTTCACGGGCATACGCGAGCTGATGGCCGAGGTGCCGATGGCGCGCGAGCGTGGCTACGGGCCAGGACGCTTCAGTTTCAACGTGGCGGGCGGACGCTGCGAGGCCTGCCAGGGCGACGGCGTGGTCAAGGTCGAGATGCATTTCCTGCCCGACGTCTACGTGCCCTGCGAGGTCTGCCACGGGCAGCGCTACAACCGAGAGACGCTGGAGGTCCTGTACAAGGGCCGCAACATCGCGCAGATCCTGGACATGACGGTCGAACAGGCGCATGAATTCTTCGGCGCCGTACCGACCCTGCACCGCAAGCTGCAGACCCTGCTGGACGTCGGCCTGTCCTACATCCAGCTCGGACAGAGCGCCACCACGCTCTCGGGCGGCGAGGCGCAGCGGGTCAAGCTGGCGCTGGAGCTGTCCAAACGCGACACCGGCCGCACGCTCTACATCCTGGACGAGCCCACCACCGGCCTGCACTTTGCCGACATCGAGCTGCTGCTGAAGGTGCTGCACCAGCTGCGCGACGCCGGCAACACCATCGTGATCATCGAGCACAACCTGGACGTCATCAAGACCGCCGACTGGCTGATCGACATGGGCCCCGAAGGCGGCAACGGCGGCGGAACGGTGGTGGTCAGCGGCACGCCGGAGGACGTGGCGGCCTGCGAGGCCAGCCACACCGGGCGCTACCTGGCGCGTCTGCTGCGGCGTTGACCTGCGCCAGGCGGCCCGACCGTCAGCGCCGGTTCCGGTACGCCACACCCAGCGTGGCGCTGGACGTGGTCTTGCGAGAAACCAGCGGGCTGCGCGCCGCGTCACCGCGCAGTTGCGAGACACCCACCCCCCCGAACAGTACCCAATGGCTGTTCAGCGCGGTGCTGGCGTTCCAGCCCGCCTGCACACCCTCCCAGCCACCGCCCAGCTGGTAAGGCGAGGCGCCGACGGCAGCCGCACCGGCCGGCGAGATGCCGAAATGGGTTTGCATGTAGCGGGCGTTGCCCCAGGTGGCCGACAGGCCCAGGTCCCACTGCGTGCGCTCGGACAGGGGGTAGACGTAACTGACGCCGGAGTTCAGGCGCATGCCCCCTTCGCGCCCCATCAGGTCCTGGTCGATGCTGGCATTCCAGCCCCAGCGCTCACTGAAAGGCCGACGCACCGAGACACGCCCGCGCACCGTGGTCCGGATGTCCGGCAGACCACGCCAGACCGGATCGTCGTCGAAGGTGCGACCATTGTCCATGCGCAACGAAGCGCTCAGACTCCAGTCGTCACGTGAAAAAAAGTCAGCGCTCACACCCGTCTCACCCGATTTGCGACCGGTGCCCAGCAGGGTGCTGGCGCGCGAGCGGGAGACCCGGAACGGCCCCAGCTGGAAGTGCCAGACCGGCTTGAGGCTGAGGCTGCGCTGGCCATCGCCGATGTGGCCGACCGTCGATTCCAGCGAGGCGCCCAGCAGGAATTCGTGGCTGCCCTCCGCGTCCTTGGGCGTTTCCGCCAGCGCCGCGCCACAGGCGCCGAGCCACAACAGGGGCAGGTATCGGAAGGCAGGTTTTCGCATGGCGACATCTTATCGGGTCGGACCCCGCCTCCTGTCGCTTGCCCGCGGTAGATGGAAGGGCACAACACTGGCAGACTGTCACGTCCCTGGCGCCCGATGGCTGCGCCGGCACTTTCTGCAACCGTATGGCCCGAGAAACCGAACTCAAGCTCAGCCTGACCGCCACCGATCTGCCGCACCTGCTCGGCCACCCCCTGCTGGCCGCGCGGCCCCGGACCCGGCAGCTGAGCAACACCTACTACGACACACCAGCCATGGACCTGATGCGCGAGCGCATCGCGCTGCGCGAACGCCGGATCGGCCGGCGCACCTGGCTGACTGTCAAGACGGCCGGCCAGTCTGCCGGTGGCCTGAGCCAGCGGCTGGAATGGGAAGCCCCTGCGCGGGCTGGCGCGCTCGATGTGGACCGGGTGGTCACCGACCCGGCGCTGGCAATGCGGCTGATGGCGGTGCGACCGCGCCTGGTGCCCCTGTTCCACACCGATTTCCGACGCAAGACGTGGGTGCTCACACATGGCCTTTCCACCATCGAAGTTGCGCTCGACCAGGGCCACATCCGCACCGGAGGCACGGGGCACGCCGTCCCGAAGCAGCTGCCCCTGCTGGAACTGGAGCTGGAGCTGATGGACGGACACGCCAGTGACCTGCTGGACCTGGCGCACACCCTGTCCCTGGGTCAGGCCGGACAACCCGGCATCTGGCTGCACCCGGACGACCGCAGCAAGGCCGAGCGCGGACTGCGCCTGTTCACCGGTGAGCGCGCCACACCGATGCCGGCCGGACCGTTGGCGCTGGACGCCAGCCTGCACCCGCGAGAAGCCTGGCGCCGCACCACCCTGGCCTGCCTGGCGCAGCTGCAGGCCAACGCCGTCGGACTGCTGGATCAGGGGGTGGAGTCGGCGCTGCCCGACGCGGAGTTCGTGCACCAGGCCCGGGTGGCCCTGCGCCGCCTGCGCACTGGCCTGCGCCTGTTCGCTCCCTGGCTGCCGCAGCGCTTCGTGGCCCACTGGTCCCACCACTGGAAGGTCCTGGCGCAGCGCCTGGGCGAAGCCCGCAACTGGGACGTGCTGGCCAGCGAGCACCTGGCCGACATCCTCGGGCAGGCCGAGCAGACCGCAGACCGATGCCGACCGCTGGACGTCCTGGGTCCGCGACCAGCGCGAAGCCGCCAACCGGCGCGCCTGCCAGGCCTTGCGCGAGCCCGGCCACACGCAGGCGCTGCTGGCCTTCATGCACGGCGTGCTGACACTGCCGCCCCCACGCGGTGAAGTGCAGGCCCGACTCGGGGACTGGGCCCCCAAGGCCCTGACCGCACCGCACCGGCGGCTGATGCGGCAGACACGCCAAGCCCTGCATGCCGGACCCGATGCCCGGCACGAGCTGCGCATCGCCGTGAAGCGCATGCGCTACGCCCTGGGCTTTC
>JALOSN010000245.1 GCA_025458415.1 Hydrogenophaga sp. | reverse complement strand
CACCGGCCAGCGACAGCCAGACCGCCTCGCCCAGGTAGCTGTCGTACAGGCTGTCCAGTTCGCCCTTGAGGTCGATGAACAGCGCGCCACTGCCCGACACTGCCTGGGCCACCCGCGCGCCGTCCAGACCGGCATCGCGCGCACCCGGCGGCGGATGCAGGGGCAGCACGGCCCGCCAGCCGTCCGGCGCCTGCATCAGCAGGGCGCCGACCAGCAGGTCCAGCCCGCTGCCCTCCAGGTTCTCGGCCTTCAGAAGGGGTTGGGTGCGGGCCTGATCGACAGCGCGGATGAAGGGCTCCAGGCGCGCGGCCGGCAGCGGCGACCCGGCCTGCGCCTCGATCAGGCGCTCGCGCAGCCGGTCCGCGTCGGGCAGCGCGGCCTGCCGGGCGCGCTGGGTGCGCTCGCTGGGCAGGAAGCGGGCCGGGCTGTCATACCCACCGATCAGACCTTGTTCCACCAGCGCATCGAGGCGGGGCACGATGGCCTCGACCTGTTGCAGCACGGTCTCCTGTTCCGGGCCCTTGACCACCAGCAGGTAGCGGCTGTCCGGGCCGCCCATGTCGTCCCGCAAGCGGCCGTCCAGCGCGAGGTCGTCGGCCCGCGCGGTGCTCAGCACCGAGATGTCCGGTTGCCACAGATTCTCACGCTGCTGCACCATCCAGGCCAGGCCGATCACGGCCAGCAACAGCACCGGCCAGCGCAGCCGGCGCAGGCGGACGATGACCCCGTCCAGCCGATGACCCAGCGGGCTCAGGTCCCGCACCGGCAGGCCATCGGGCACCAGGGCGGGCAGCACATAACGGGTGACCAGGGCCGCCACCAGAACACCGGTCAGCGCATACAGCCCCAGCTGGCCCAGCCCCGGGAACCCGGCCCACAACAGGGCCCCGAACCCGGCCACCGACGTCAGCACGCCCAGGCGGACCGTGGGCCAGAAACGCTCGCGCCAGGCTGCAGCACCCACGCGGCCCGACTGCACGAAATAGTAGATGGCGTAGTCGACCGCCTCACCGATCAGCGCCAGCCCGAAGCCGACCGTGATGGCGAACACCGTGCCATGCACCCAGCTGACCATCACGATGCCGGCCAGTGCCCCCGAAGCGACCGGCAGCAGGCCCAGCGCCAGCAGCCGCGGCGAGCGGTAGACCGTCAGCAGGACCAGCACGATCAGGCCGGTACCCAGCAGGGACAGCCGGGAAACCTCGCTGCGGATGGTCTCGCGGGCCTGCACGGCGAACACGCCTGGGCCGGACAGCAGCAGGCGGGCATCGGCCACGCCCAGTTCCTCGCGCACCGACTCGAACCGTGCACGCACGGTGTCAATGGCGCGCTGCTGGCCATCGGTATCGGCGCCGTCGGCGCGGGACTGGGCCAGCAGCAGCGCCCGCTGGCCATCGCGCGAGGCCCACACACCGTCGACCGTGTCGGGTTGCTGTCCTGCCTGGAGACCCTGCAGCAAGGCCCACAGTTCGCCCGTCGGGTCTTCCAGCAGGTGCGGGCGCACCAGCATGCCGGCCGGCGAGGCCAGCAGGGCCAGGCTGTCGTCGGTGGCCTGGCGCAGGCCCGTGACCGTGAATCGCTCGGGTGTGATCGCCGGGCTGAGCAGGTAGCGGTGCGCCAGCAGCACGTCCCGCGCCGATGCCTCCAGCTCGGACTGGCCGTTCTGCACACTCTCGAAGGCGCCATCGGCGTCCAGCCGCTGCCTGAGCGCGCGCGAGAGCGCGGACCGGCTGGAGGCATCGCCCCCTTCGATGCCCAGCATCAGCAGCCGGGCCACCGAGCCTTCGCGGACCTGTTCGACCATGGCCTGCTGGCCTGGCGTCGGGTCGCTCGGCAGAAAGAACGACATGTCCGCGGTGAACCGGCTCTGGGAAACCACGGCCACGCCGGCCAGCATGGCTGCCAGCCAGATCAGCAGCACGCGCCAGGCGCCGGGTCTCATGGCTTGATCGGCTCGACCTCCAGCACCGAACGGTCGCCGTCGGCCTGCAGGTATTCGATCGAGCGCACCTGGTCGGCCTGGCCGGTGACGGTGATGCGTTGCACCAGGGCAGCGATCTCGTGGTCCTTCGGATGGAGGGTCAGCACCCAGCGCTGCCGCGATCCCTGCAACTGCATCAGGTAGTTGCGTTCCAGCGTCTGGTGGTGACCGCCCAGCATGCCACGGATGCTGTCCACGAAGGCCAGCACCTCGGGCCGGTTGCCCAGTCGCAGGCTCATGCGCCGCTGGTCGCGCTCCAGGGTGAGCGTGTCGCGTTCGAGCAGCAGGCGCTCCGGACGGGGCGTGAGGGTGCGTTTCTCCAGCCGGTCGGGTGGCGTGTAGGTCATCTCGCCGGTGCTGACGATCGGCACGTCCAGCACGGCGACATGGCGCGTCTCGACAAATCGCACCGATCCGCCCGGGTGCGCCGCCAGCCCGCGCATCAGCTGCTCGATGGTGAAGCCGCTGGCCAGCACCGGCCAGCAGGCCAGCAGGAGCAGAAGGGCAAAGAGCCGACGGTTCATGAGGCGCGCCAGAAATCGAAGAAGTTGAACCAGTTGTAGGGCGCGATCCGGCAGAAATGGCTCAGGCGATCGGCATAGGCCCGCTGGGCGGCCGCGATGGCGGCCGTGCGCTGGGCGGGGCCGGTTTCGGTGAAATCGGCCAGCGGCTCGAAGTGTATGTGATAGCGGTTGCCCCCCAGGTACAGACCGGTCATGAAGATCACCGGGCGGCGCAGCATGGCGGCGACACGGAAAGGTCCGTCGGGAAAGGGCGCCGGCGCCCCCAGGAAGTCCTGGTCGCCCGTCGGGTCGTCGCCCAGCCGCCGGTCAGCCAGCATGCCCACCAGATAGCCCTGGTCGAGCCGGTCGCGCGCGGTCAGCATGGAGCCCGGCTGGCCCAGCGGAATGATGTCCTGCGTCGCCGCCGGGTTGATCGCCTCCAGGGTCCGGTTGATCTTGCGCGCGTTCTCCTCGTACATCAGCATGGCCACGCGGGCGCCACCGAAATGGCGCCCCACCGCCCGCAGGGCCTCGAAGCTGCCCAGGTGGGCCCCGATCATGATGACCCCCTGGCCACGCGCCTGCAAGGCCTGCACCTGCTCGTGCCCGGTGGACCGGATGTCGAACAGGTCAAAGCGGTCGTTGAGCAGGTAGATGCGATCGTGCACCGTCGAGGCGAAGGACAGGACATGGCGGAAACCATCACCCCAGCCGGCCTCACGACCCAATGCCCGCCCCAGGTAGTCGCGACTGGCACGCCGGGCGGCCGGCGCGAACAGCACGAAATAGGCCGCGATCCCATACAGCACCCAGCGGCTGCCCACCCGGCCCAGGCGCAGCGAGAGCCACACCATCAGGCGCAGCACGGCGGTGCTGCTGCGCTCCTTGCGCCGGGTCCATTCGGGACGCGCTGGCATGGCGTCAGCCCAGGGTGCCGGAGGCGACCTCGTGCTCGCCATCGCACACGGTGAAGGCGAGCGCGCCGGAAGGTCGCGTGGAAAGCTCGAAGGCCAGGGTGGTGCCCGGCCCCACCGGCCGGAAGAACTTGGCGTTGTCGATGCGCCAGCCGGACGCGCGTCCGGTTCCCTTCGAGGCCAGCAGCAGGACCCGGTCCAGCAGGACCACGCCGGGCACG
>JALOSN010000244.1 GCA_025458415.1 Hydrogenophaga sp. | reverse complement strand
CTTTGAACAACTCAGGGCGCAGGTGCCCGTCGTTTTCGGACGCAGCCTGGACAGGGCCATCGCTGGCCTGCAGGCGCGCAGCGGGTCGCGTCGCGAAGTTGTCGTGTTCGACCGGACGGCGGCTGTCTGGGGTGATCTGCTCCGCCGACGCGCCGATTTGTGCACCGGTTTCCTGCATGGTTTGGACGAAGTGGTCCGCGGGCGGGAGTTGCCCTGGCCACCCCAGTCCCGCCACGCGATCCTGACCGCGCACGAAACGCAGCCTTTGCTTGAGATCGAAACAGGCGGCTCCATGGTGTCGGCACCCGTGCCGCTGGAATCTTCCGAACTGGTGGAGGACACCGGACTGGTCCGGGCCCACACCGCCTGTCTGGAGTCGGTGCTGGCGCGCGAAACGCCTGACGTCATGTACCGATTCGAACGCGTGGCCTCACCCAGACACTGGCTGGCCCTGGCCTGGATCCTCATGGATGAGGCATCTCCCGATCTGGCCACGCTGCAACGGCGCATGAAACACCTGGCTCCGGCGCTGGTTGATGAGTTGCTGGGCCTCTACCGTCGACTCTCCGGTGCTGGCTCAGGGGTGTCTGCCCTGTCACCGGCTGACCCCCAGCCAGGTGCCGGGCTTGAGGCCTTGCCGGCACTCGAGAGTCTGTGCCAGCCTTATCACGAGCTCGAACCCCAATGGCTCAAGGCCTTTCTCACGCCTTCGAACGGTCGGCTGAAGTCGGCACTCCCTGCGCACTTTCACGACCTGGTCCAGGCACAGATCGACCAACTGGCGACCTCGTCCCTCACTCGGGTTGGCCAGCCACCCGGCCCTCCCGGTACACCGGGCGTTGCCAGCCAGCTGGACCCCAGCGTCTGGGCCGAATGGTCCAACCCGGCCACCCGCGCCATTCACCTGCTGACTCTCAAGGCAGGCTCAGAGAGTTTCGAGCAGGTGGTGGCACTTGATGTGGTGCGGGGCCTGGTGGGACGCCTCGCCGGGGATCCGATGCTGCTGCGCCCCGTTGGCGAAGCCATTGTTGGGCTGGAGCCCGCCTTGCTTCGGCTCGCCCTTGAGCAGCCCCGGTTCATCACCCAGCAGACCCACCCTGCCCGACGCTTGCTCGATGCGGTGCTGCACCGTGCCGTAGAGCACAACGAGGTCGCCAATCCGACTTTCGAGAGTTTCTTCCAACCGGTGCTTGAGGCGTTTCGGTCGCTCAACGCCTTGCCGAGGGCGGGCACCGGTGACTTCGCGCGCGCACTGGAACAGCTTTCGTTGGCCTGGCGCGCCAGCGACGAGGCTTGGCAGGCCCAGCAGGCGCAGCGACTTCAGGCCATTCGGCTGGCCGATGAGCGCCAGGCCCTGGCCGACCGCATCACCCTCGAGCTGTCCCAGTTGCCGGAAATGGCCGATGCGCCCGGATTCGTGGTGTCCTTTCTCTGCGGATGGTGGGCCACGGTACTGGCCAGCGCCCGGCTGTCGCCGTCACCCGAAGGACCGGACGCGCAGGTCTGCGAACGTGTGGTCGCCACCCTCCTATGGAGCACACGGCCTTCAGTCCTTGAACATGAGGCCGACTCCGTCAGGGCGGTGCTGCCCGAACTCATCGCAAACCTGCGCCTGGGGCTCTCTGCCATCGGCAAGACGGACGATGAGACTCGGCAGTTCTTTGACGCGCTGATGCAACACCACCAGCCCCTGATGGTGCCCCGCAAGGAGGGCACAGCGTCGTCGTCTCCTGCGCTGGCTGCGGTTGCAGCAGCACCCGATTCCGGGCCGCCGACCGAGCCGCCCGTGGAGATGGCGACACCGGTGGACAAGACCCCAGGCTACCGTCCTGACGGACCCTGGCTGGGCCGGGGAGAGTTGGAGTCGGTGGGGGTGGAGGAGGCTCGGTTCACGGATTTCGCGGAGCTCGGGGCCCTGCGCGCGCGCGCCAATCCGGAGTTGCCTGTCGGATCTGAGCTGGACGATGCGTCGGTGCAAGCCGTTCTGGCAGAGCTTCGACCCGGTACCTGGGTCGATCTGCAGTCGCAAGGCGAATGGCTGCGCGCACAGCTGGTGTGGTCCAACCCGGCAGCCACGCTGTTCATGTTCAACAGCGCGGGCGGCCGCACGCACTCGATGAGCCGGCGCAGCTGCATCAAGCTCATACAGGCCAGGCGGCTTTCGCCTGTCCCTGGAGCACCAGACACCCAGCTGGCCATGGGTGTGATCGCAGGCGTGCCACCTCCCCGGAACTGACACGCCGCGGGGCATCGGCCTCCCTCAGCGGCGACAGCGCCCGGAACAGGCTTGTGGCATAACATCGGCCGATGAGCACTGCCTCCCTGGGCGCGACACCGACGCCCGAATCCGCACCCCTGCAACAGGACGCAGCCGTGATCGGTCTGGTTGGGCTGGCGCACGGAACCTCCCATTTCTCGCACCTGTTGCTGGCGCCGCTGTTCCCGGTGTTCATGCGCGACTTCGGCCTCAGCTTTGCCGATGTCGGCTTGCTGATGAGCATCTTCTTCGTGATCTCGGGCGTCGGGCAGGCCTTGTCGGGTTTTGTCGTTGACCGCATTGGTGCCAGACCCGTGCTGTTCGCTGCCATCGCCTGCTTCCTGATGGCATCTCTGGTCGCATCCCAGGCAACCGGGTATGGCGGGCTGGTGCTGGTCGCCATGCTGGCGGGACTGGGCAACGCCCCGTTCCATCCGGCCGACTTCACCATCCTGAACCAGCGTGTATCGGCCGCACGACTGGGTTACGCATTCAGCGTGCACGGCCTGACCGGCAACCTGGGCTGGGCATTGGCGCCGGCCTTTCTGGTGGGTATCACCGCCATGGCCGACTGGCGCACGGCCTACCATGCTGCGGCCGTCCTTTACCTGGTCGTTTTGGGTGTGCTGTTCTGGCAGCGCGAACGCCTGTTCACCCAGGTGGCGCAGCGGCACCCCGATGCCACGACCCGGTCCGACCTGGCTTTTCTCCGGTTGCCGGTGGTCTGGTGGTGCTTCGCCTTCTTTCTCCTTTCCACCATGACCCTGGCGGTGGTGCAGAGCTTCGGCCCGTCCATTCTGAAGGCGGTGCATGGGGTGGGAATGGAGGCGGCCACACTGACGCTGAGCGCCTACATGGTGTGTGGGGCCATTGGCATGCTGGTGGGAGGCTTTGTGGCCTCCTGGGGGCAGCGGCGGCGCTGGAGCAGCGACGGTGTGGTGGCCTGGTCCATGACCGGCGGCGGCCTGATGCTGCTGATCTGTGCAACCGGTGTGCTGGGGGCCACCGGGACCATGGTGGCGCTGGCCCTCACCGGTTTTGCCGTTGGGGTGGGCGGACCGAGCCGGGACTTGATGATCAAGAAGGCCACGCCAAAAGGCGCCACCGGCCGGGTATACGGGACGGTTTATTCAGGCCTGGACACCGGTTTCGCCGTGTCGCCTTTGCTGTTCGGGGTTCTCATGGACCAGAGCTGGTACGCGGCGACACTGGCTGGTGCCGGACTGGTGCTGCTGGTCTCCGTTTTTGCCGCGGTCGGCGTCGGTCGCCGCACCCCTCCCCACTGATCCCATTTCCACCTGTCTTCAGACCATGACCCAGAAACTGGCGGGCCATCTCCTTGTCGAATGCCTGATCGCCCAGGGCAT
>JALOSN010000243.1 GCA_025458415.1 Hydrogenophaga sp. | reverse complement strand
CCGGTGCCGGTCTTGCCGCCGGGCGACAGGTCCTGGCCGTCGCGGGTCTGGAAGCTGCCGGACAGGCGCCGCGCGGTGCCCTGCTCCACCACCTCGGCCAGCACACGGCGCAGGGCGCGCGCCACCTCGGCCGGCATGACCCGCTCGGCCCGCCCCTCGGGCTGGGCAAAGGCGGTCTCCCAGGGGGTGTCGCGACCAAAGCGCAGGTCCGTCAGGCGTTGCGTGGGCAGGCGCACACCGTCGTTGACGATGATGCCCATGAGCTCGGCCAGCGCGGCCGGTCGGTCGCCCGAGCTGCCCAGTGCGGTGGCCAGCGACGGCACCAGCTGGCCAAAGGGGTAGCCGTGGCGCACCCAGCGCTGGTGGATGTCCAGGAAGGCCTCGACCTCCAGCATGGTCTGGATGCGGCTGTCCTGCGCGCTGCGGGCGCGGGTATTGAACAGCCAGCCATAGATCTGCTGGCGCACCGCGTCACTGTCGGCCAGGGCCTGGGCCAGGGTGGCGTCGGGGCGGCGCAGGCGGTAGGCCACCACCCAAAGCTCCAGCGGGTGCACGCCGGCCACATGGCCACGGTCGGTCAGGTCCATGGCGTCGGGGGCCAGCTGCTCGTACAGCCGCTGCACCTGGGCCGGCCCCGGGGCGGCATCGCCCAGACGGGCACCCAGAAAGCCTTGCAGGCCGGCCAGCGAGACGTCGGGCTCCAGGTAGCGGAACACCGCCACCAGGCGCTGCGGCGTCGGGCGCAGGCCTTCGAGCAACTGGGCGCGTAGCTCGTCGGCGGTTCGGCCTTCGGTCTTGCGCCAGAAGCGGCGCACGAACACCTGGCCTTCGCGGTCGGCAAAGCGCGCCAGGTACATCTGCCGCTGGGGGTCGTCGCTGCGGTCGAACAGGTGGGCGCTGGCGCCGGGCATCTGCACGCTGGCGTGGTTGACCACCTCGCGCATCAGCCGCACAAAGGGCAGGTTGATGGAGGCCTGCATGGCCTCGCGCAGCGTGGGGTTGCGGCTGTCGTCCGTGGCGTTGAAGTTGTTGAAACGGTGCAGGCCGCCCCCGGTGAAGAAGTTCTGGTCCGGGTTGGCCGAGAAGCGCCGTTCCAGCGCGGCATCCAGCATGGCACCCAGGCTGCGGTCGTCGACGCTGGCCAGGTGCTCGACCGCCCAGCGGGTGAGCGTGTCACGGCCCTCCGGCTGCGGTGGCAGCGCGTCGGGCCCGCCGGCGGTCAGCCGGGCATGCACCTCGGCCACCATCTCCAGGTAGGTGGCCAGCACGCGAAGCTTGGCGGTGGAGCCCAGCTCCAGCTTGCTGCCTTCGTTGATGTCCAGCGCCTGGCCCGAGGTGTCGGTCTGCACCCGCACCCGGTGGCCGTTGGGCGTGCGCTCCATCAGGGTGAAGCTGTAGCGCACCTGCCCCAGGCCGGACTCGGTCAGCAGGCGTTCGCCCAGCAGGCCCTGCTCGCGGGCGAAGCCGACATCGGTCAGCCGCGCCAGGTAGTCGTCGACGGCTTCCTGCAGCGGGCCGTGCAAGGTGGTGCCCAGTTCGGCATCGAAGCGGTCGAGCTGGTAGAGGGACACCCCCAGCCAGCCGGCCAGCCGGGCGCGCGCGGCGGTGGTGCCCTTGCCCGGGTGGACCTCGGGCCGGGGCGGGTTGGCCACCATGTCGCGGAAACGCAGGCGTTCGGCCAGCGCGGCGTCGCGCCATTCGCGCGAGATGATGCCGGCCCCGCGCAGCAGGCGCAGGTGGGCGTCGGTCGCCTGGTCGAGGTCATCACGCCCCTGGAACAGGTACCACGCGGGGCGGCGGTGTGCCACCATCAGCGACACCACCTGGCGCAATATCTGCGCCTGCCCGGGCCCGGGGGGCTGCGGGTCGCGGGCGCGCAGCATGGCGTGCCACGCGTCGGTGAAGTCGGTGCCGAACCAGACCCACAGGCCATCACCGAGCCCGTGCACCTCGCCATGGCGCGGCGCAGCGGCCAGTGGCACGGTGTTGAGGTAGTCGAGCACGATCTGGCGGCGCACCGGCAGGTTGTGCTCGCCCTGCCGGTAGGCACGCAGGGCGGCCGAAACCATCTGGCGCAGCTTCTCGGGCGCGTCGTGTGTGACGCCCCCGGGCGAGTGCCGGTATTTGTCGATCTGGGTGGCCAGCGTGCTGCCGCCGGGCGTGTCCAGGTCGATGTCGAGGTGGCTGCCCAGCTGCCCCATGACGGCGCGCGAAAAGCGCACCCAGTCCACCGCCGGGTTGAGCGTGGGCCGGCCTTCGTCCAGCAGGTCGCGGTTCTCGATGAACAGCAGGGCCTGCACCACCACGTCGGGAATGTCCTCGAAGCGCTCGTAGCGCCGGTACGGGTAGCGAAAGGTGTACACCGGCTCACGCCGGCAGTCGTGGACCGTCAGGCCGGCGTGGGCGCGCTCCGGGAACGGGCTGGACAGGCCGAGCTCCAGATGGCGGCGCAGGGCCGGCTCGGGCGCGGTCTGCTGGGTCACCACCAGGCCGCGCTCCTGCAGGCGCTGGGTGAACAGGGGCAGCTCGGTGTAACCCAGTCGCTGGTTGTAGGGACCGTGGGACGGGGCGACAAATCCGTCGGCCTGGCCCAGGTGCAGGTTGTAGGTCAGGCTGCGGGCGTGCCGGGTCAGCCACCCGGCCTGGAAGGTCGAAAAGTGCAGTTCGTGCCAGGCCAGCGCGGCCAGCACCAGCAGCCAGAACACGCTCCAGGCCAGCCATTTCAACCGCCGCAGCAGACGGCCTCGCGCTGCATCGGCCGGCGGGGTTGATGGGGCTTCTGCCGTGTGGCCGGCTTCTTGGAGTTCCAACGCGTTCTTCTCCCTGGGTACGCGGTCGATCATAGTGGCCGGCCTGGGGTGTTCCGGGACAAAGGCACGAAACAAACAAACCGTTACCGGGCCTTTACCGGCACCTGACCGTTGGAAACGATAATGCGCGCCATGTTCCTGGTTACCTCGCGCCGCCAGGCCCTGGCTGCGGGCCTGCTTGTGCTCGGCGCACCCCTGGTGGTGACGCCGGCCAGCGCGGTTTCGCCCTTCGAACTGCCCCCCATCGACCGCATCGTCCAGTACCAGCCCAAGCTGCCGCTGCAGGTGCTGACGTCCGACGGGGTCGAAATCGCGCAGTTCGGCACCGAGCGGCGCGAATACGTGCCGCTCGATCGCATGCCGCGGCTGCTGAAGCAGGCGGTGCTGGCGGTGGAGGACACCCGTTTTCACGAGCACGGCGGTGTCGACCCCAAGGGCATGGCGCGCGCGGCGCTGTCCATGCTGACCGGCGGCCGGCGCCAGGGGGCGTCCACCATCACCCAGCAGCTGGTGCGCACCATGCTGCTTACGCACGAGTTCAGTGTCGAGCGCAAGGCCAAGGAAATCGTCCTGGCGCTCAAGGTGGAAGACGCCCTGCCCAAGGACCGCATCCTGGAGATCTACCTCAACGAGACGAGACCGCCATGCTCGCCGGCCTGCCGCAGAACCCGCACTACGCCAACCCGGTGACCAACCTGCAACGGGCCACGCGCCGCCAGCACATCGTGCTCGAACGCATGCTGGCCACCGGGCTGATCACCGAGGCGCAGGTGAAGAAGGCCAAGGCCGAGAAGCTGCGTATCCGCCCGCCGGGTGAACGCGCCATCCAGGCCCCGCACGTGGCCGAAATGGCGCGCCGCGTGGTGGTGGAGCGCTTCGGCACCGAGGCGTATTCGAGCGGCATCAAGGTGGTCACCTCGATCGACTCGAAACAGCAGCAGGCGGCCCACAGTGCCCTGCAACGCGGCGTGCTGGCGCAGGACCGGCGCGGTCCCTGGCGCGGACCGGAGGCCAGGGTCACCCTGCCCGCGGGTGACGGTCCGGCGGTGCACGAGGCGGTGCTCGATGCCCTCAAAGGCCAGCGCGACGACGAGCTGCTGCGGCTGGCGGTGGTGCTGGAGGCCAGCCCGAAGGCGGTCAAGGTGCAGCTGGCGCAGGGCGAACGCATCACCCTGCAGGGCGAGGGGCTGGGCTGGGCCAGCGCCGCGCTCGGGGCCAAGGCGCGTGCGGACAGGAAGATGGCACGCGGGTCGGTGATCCGGGTGGTGCAGCAGGGCAAGAACTGGAGCATCACCCAATGGCCCGAGGCCGAGGCCGCGCTGGTGGCGCTGGACCCCGCCACCGGCCGGGTGCGCGCCCTGGTGGGCGGCTTCGACTTTGCGCGCCAGCCCTTCAACCACGCCACGCAGGCCTGGCGCCAGCCCGGTTCGGCCATCAAGCCGCTGGTCTATTCGGCCGCGCTGGAGTCGCGCATCATGCCGGGCACCCTGGTCGACGACCGCCCTTTCACCGCCGCCAACGGCTGGAGCCCGGGCAACAGCGACGGCACTTCTCAGGACGCGCCGCTGAGCCTGCGCGAAGCCCTGGCGCGGTCCAGCAACCTGGTCAGCGTGCGGGTGTTGCAGGAGTCGGGCACCGGCCAGGCGCGCCAGTGGCTGACCCGCTTCGGGCTGGATGCACCGCGCCAGCCGGACAACCTCACCCTGGCCCTGGGCACCGGCCAGGTCACGCCGCTGCAGATGGCGCGCGCGTATGCCACGCTGGCCAATGGCGGCTGGTTGCCCGAGGCGGTGGTGGTCGAGAAGATCACCGACGCGCAGGGCAAGGTCCTGTTCGAAGCACCGGCGCCGGCCGAACGCACCGAGGACAACCGCGCCATTCCGGCACGCAACGCCTGGCTGAGTGGCGACATGCTGGCCGAAGTCACCCGCAGCGGCACCGCCGCCAGCGTGCAGCAGCGGCTGCGCCGACCCGACCTGTATGGCAAGACCGGCACCACCGACAAGGCCTTCGACGCCTGGTTCGCCGGATACCACCCCAGCCTGGCGGCGGTGGTGTGGGTCGGCCATGGCTCTCCGCGCAGCCTGGGCCCGCAGGAGTCGGGCAGCCGCACGGCCCTGCCCATCTGGTCCGACTTCATGGAGCGCGCGCTCAAGGGCGTGCCGGTGGCCGCCGCGCCGCCGCCACCACCTGGCCTGGACTTCAGCGGCAACGACTGGATCTACAGCGAATGGCGCGAAGGGGGCTGGGTGACCGAGATTTCCGACGAAAAAGGCGTCCAGCTGGCCGGCCCGCCGACCCTGCTGGACGCCCTGCGCGAGATCTTCAGGCCCTAGGCCTGGGCGCTCACTTGTTGGCGGCCCGCGCCTGTGCGACAGCGGCCTGCACTTCCTTCCAGAGCTCGTCGCCCACGTTGGCCGCGATGCTGGCGTTGATGGCGCCCAGCTTCTCGCGCATGCGGTTGGCCTCGGACGGGCTCAGCTCGTTGACCTGCATGCCCTTGCCCCTGAGGTCGGCCAGCGCCTTGGCCGCTTCGGCGCGGGTGTCCTGACGCTCGAAGTCGCGGCTCTTTTTCGCGGCGTCCATCAGGATCTTCTGTTCGTCCTTCGACAGACCGTCCCACCACTTCTTGCTCACGGTGACGATCCACGGGCTGTACACGTGGTTGGTGACC
>JALOSN010000242.1 GCA_025458415.1 Hydrogenophaga sp. | reverse complement strand
CGCTTCGGTGCGTGTGGGGTAGTACTCGTCGAGTTCGGTGATGGCATCGAACAGGCGCGAGCCCAGCGCGTCGTAGAAGTACTTGGGGGCCAGGCGGGCTGACGGCGCCATCAGCCCGGCCGCCAACTCGGCGCGCACGGCGGTCATGTCCTGGCGATGCTGCTGGATGAAATGAGGGCGCGGCCACTCGGTCCGCTCCAGATTCGGTCGCTTCATGTGCATGGGTTGGTTATACCTTGAAGCTGTCCACAACATCGTGCGTCGCACGGACCGCCGGTTTCTTACAGGGGAAAGCACCGAAAACCCCACGCCCGGGGAGCGCTGTTTTTCGGGTTTTAATTGGTGCTCTTTGTCCCTCTTGATCGGATACCCCCATGAACCTCACCCGCCGCACACTCAGCGCACTTTTGACCTGCGCCGCAATCGGCATGGGCAGCCTTGCCCAGGCCCAGACCGTTTTCCGTGTCACCACCATCCCCGAAGAGGCCGCCACCGAACAGATCCGCAAATTCACGCCACTGGCCAGCTACCTGGAGCAGGCGCTGGGCATGAAGGTGGAATTCACGCCGGTGAACGATTACCCCGCCGCTGTCGAGGCTCTGGTGAACAAGAAGGTCGACCTGGTCTGGTTCGGCGGCTTCACCCATGTGCAGGCCAACATCCGTTCGGGCGGCAAGATCGTGCCCCTGGCCCAGCGCGAGGAGGACACCAAGTTCCAGTCGGTGTTCATTGCCAAGACCGACTCGGGCATCAAGAGCCTGGCCGACATGAAGGGCAAGCAGGTGAGCTTCGGTTCGCAAAGCTCGACCAGCGGCCACCTGATGCCGCGCAGTTTCCTCCTGGCCGCCAACATCAACCCCGAGAAAGACTTCCGCCGCATCGCCTACAGCGGCGCGCACGACGCGACCATCGCCTCGGTGGTGAGCGGCAAGGTCGATGCCGCGGCGCTGGACATCACCGTCTGGCGGAAATTCGTGAGCGAGAACAAGGTCGACACCAAGGCGGTCGACGTGTTCTACACCACGCCGGGTTATTTCAACTACAACTGGTCGGTGCACGCCGACATGCCGGCCGACATGCAGGCCCGGGTGAAGGCCGTGCTGCTGGCCCTGGACCCGGCCAACCCCCAGCATGCCGAGATCCTGCGCCTGAACCGTGCCACCCGCTACATCGAGACCAAGCCCGAGAACTACAAGGGTCTGGAAGCGGCCGCACGCAGTGCCGGCCTGCTGTGAGCTCGACGGAACGCGCGGTTTGAGACTCCAGCTCGGACAGCTCTCGGCACGGCACCCGGCCGCACGGCATGGTGCTGCGGCGGCCATCCGCGACCTGGACCTGACCATCGGCCCTGGCGAGCAGGTGGCGGTGATCGGTCCGTCGGGTGCCGGCAAGACCACCCTGCTGCAGGTGCTGGCCTGTGCGCTGCCACCTTCGGCCGGCAACGTGCAGGTCGACGGAAAGTCGCCCTGGCAGCTGTCGCGGCGCGAACTGCAGCGCTTGCGCGGCCGGCTCTTTCTGGCACCGCAGGTGCCCCCCTTGCCGCCACGCCAGCGCGTGGTCACGGCGGTGCTGGCCGGCAGCCTGCCCACCATGGGCCTGTGGCAGAGCGTGCGCTCTCTGTTCTACCCTGCCGACATCCCGGCCGCGTTCGAGGCCCTGGACCGCTTCGACCTGGCCGACAAGCTGTTCGAGCGGGTGGACCGCCTCTCGGGCGGTGAGCGCCAGCGTGTGGGTCTGGCACGTGCGCTGCTCTCGCCAGCCTCCCTCTGGTTGATCGACGAGCCGCTCTCGGCCCTGGACCCGACGCGCTCGCGGCAGGCCATCGGCACCCTGGTGGACGTCGCGCGCGAGCGCGGTGCCACCCTGGTGGGAACGCTGCACCAGGTGGATGTGGCACTGGCACACTTCCCGCGCATCATCGGCCTGCGCGACGGTCGGCTGGCCTTCGACCTGCCCTCCGCCGAAGTCACCCGTGACCGGCTGACCGCGCTGTACGACCAGTTTGAGCACGAGTTGCGTGGCGAGGTACCGGTACCACAGCCCATCACGGAATCTTCGACGCCGCAGCCCGTGGTGATGCACTGCAGATGAAGCTGGACCCAGCGCTGCGCACGCCACCCATGCGCGACCCGGCCTGGCAGGGGCGCCTGTTCTGGATGCTGGCCATCGTGGTGGTGTTGTGGCCGCTGGGTGTGGCCACGGAGTTCAAGCCCTGGGTCCTGCTGGAACCCGACAACCTGAAGGTGACACGCCAGTTCCTGGGCACCTTCTTTCCCCTCGCCTACGACACCGAGTTTCTGGCCATGGTGGCGCGCGAGACCTGGCGCACCGTGGCCATGGCCACGGCCGGTGTCACGCTCGCTCTGGTCGTGGCCATTCCGCTCACGCTGATCAACACCCGCGTGCTGTCCATCTCGGCCCTGTCGGGCCGCATGGCGCGCGGGCCGTTCTGGCTGCGCCAGGCGGTGCGCTGGCTGCTCATCGTGCTGCGCAGCATCCCCGAGCTGGTCTGGGCACTGGTGTTCGTGCGTGTGGTCGGCCTGGGGCCGACGGCTGGCGTGCTGGCGATTGCCCTGACCTATGGCGGCATGCTGGGTAAGGTGTACGGCGAGATCCTGGAAAGTGGCGAGACCCATGCCACCGAGACCCTGTTGCGCAACGGTGGCTCACGCCTGCAGGCCTTCTTCTATGGCCTGCTGCCCACCAACGCGGCCGAACTCACCAGCTACACCGTCTACCGCTGGGAGTGCGCCATCCGCTCCTCGGTGGTGCTGGGCTTTGTCGGGGCCGGCGGTCTGGGCCAGCAGCTGGACAACTCCATGAAGATGTTCAACGGTGGTGAAGTGGCCAGCATGCTGCTGGTGTTCATTGCACTGGTCGCGCTGGCCGACAAGGTCAGCGCCTGGCTGCGGAAGGCCTTGGGATGACCAAGCCCCGCGCTGCCAACCTGCCCTACAAGCTGCCGCCGCCGCTGTTCGATGCGCGCTGCAAGGCCTGCTGGTTCACCCTGGGCATCGTGCTGCTGGTGGTGGCCAGTTTCTGGAGCCTGGACCTGCAATGGGCCCAGTTCCTGTCGCTGGAGGCGCTGCGCAGCATGGGCCGCTTTCTGGGCGAGTTCTTCCCCCCCGACACCTCGCCCGAGTTCCTCGCCAAAGTGGCGGTGGGCGCCTGGGAAACGCTGGCCATGTCGGCGCTGGGCACCGGGCTGGCCGCGGTGGCCGGGCTGGCACTGGCCCTGCCCGCCAGCCGGCTGTATGAGGGTCACGCGGCCCGCGCCCGCTCCCTGACCCGCCTCATCCTGAACGCGCTGCGCAGCATTCCCGAGCTGGTCTGGGCGGCGCTGCTGCTGATCTCGGCCGGCCTGGGCCCGTTTGCCGGCACACTGGCGCTGGCGCTGCACACCACCGGGGTGCTGGGCCGGTTGTTTGCCGAAGCCATCGAGAACGCGCCGCCCGGACCGGGCACCGCCTTGCGCAGCCACGGCGTGGGCAACGGCCGCGTGTTCCTGTATGCCACGCTGCCGCAGGTGTTGCCGCAGCTCATGAGCTACACGCTCTACCGCTGGGAGAACAACATCCGCGCCGCCGCCGTGCTGGGCGTGGTGGGCGCCGGCGGCCTGGGCCAGCTGCTGGCCTTCCACA
>JALOSN010000241.1 GCA_025458415.1 Hydrogenophaga sp. | reverse complement strand
GCCCCGCAACTCGGCGATCAGGATGTAGGCCTTGTTGGATTGGTAAATGATGAGGGCGCCGTAACAGAAGAACAGGCCCATGCCGTAGTAGATGAGGCGTCGCCTGGGGTCATCGTCAAAGACGGCGATGCCGGCGCCGATGAAGGTGATCAGTGATGCCGAGAGGAAGACCGGGTTGAGCAACCATGCAATATCTCCTTCCCGATGCACATGGACCAGCGACCACGCGAAGAGCCACACACCGACCGCGGCCGTGGCAAGCAAAATGGCGCTGCGGATGGGCCCCGGCTTCAGATGGGAGGCCACGAAGGACTGCACCGACCCGGGTGACTCCCAGAGGGTGTGGGTGCGGTACTGCCTGGCGTGATGCCAGATCGTGTGGAACAGGAGCAGCGTGGCCATGATGGCCAGCGACCAGAGGACGAACACAAATCCGTGGTGCGCAACACGTGTGCTCTTGACGCCCACACACTGCGACAGTGTTTCCGGCGTCTGGCAGTAGCCGGCAAAGCCGATCAGACCGTACGAGTGGGTGGCCATCCAGTCGAAGAAGGGTTGAGCCTTCAGGTAGTCCACCATCGTGTAGTTCAGCAGCAGAGGATAGTTGTTGACCACGTAGATGGCCATCGGGTTGCCGTGAAGGTAGACGTTGCGCAGGGCCCACCACATAGGCAGGGCCAGCGCGATGGCGGACAGTCCTGCCACATGCTTGATCCATTTCCCGGGCGGTTGGCGCATTTCCACCACCAGGATGAACAGCATGCCAAGGATCAGGGGCCAGGCCGTCATCTTGGTGCCGCCAGCGAGCCCCAGCAGGACAGCGCAGATGTAGGCAGCCCTGATCTCCTGGTGCATGACAAACCGCACCAGCGACCGGGTTGCCATGGCACAGAGCATGAAAAGGAAGATGTCGTTGGTGATGCCCGATGCCAGGTGGCTGATCATGGGCACAAAACTGACACTGGAGGCCAGCAGCAGCGCCCGGGCCGGGTGCACACCGATATCGCGCATGGTGCCAAACAGGGTGAGAACCAGCAGGCCAAGCGACAGGGCCGATACGGCACGCGTGACGCGGATCTGGTGCCATCGGTCATCGGTCAGCTGCGTCGTCACGTAGTGGGGAATCGCCGCCACCATGTAGTACAGCGGCGGGTGCTGGGCGATGTAGTTGGGGCGGATGTTCTGCAGGACGGGATCGTCGGGGGCGGCGTTGAACCACAGGTTGCCCGGGATGATGGCCTCTCCCATCACGGGCAGGCGCATCCCCTGACTGATGTCCTGCACATAGGCGAAGTGCCCCGATTCGTCAGGGATGTCGCCAGGTGGCGTGACGAAGTAGGCCAGGTACAGGGCCTGCAGGGCAATCAGGAGTGCTGCGAGGAACGACCAGTTCCTCCAGCCGTCGGCCGGATCTGGGGTCAGCGTTTTCAGGGTGTTGAAAGCCATCGTCTCGATGAAGTGCGCAGCCAGAACGTTTCAGGAGATCTCAACAATGGGGTGGCAGTTCGGGGGGCGGCACGAATCGGGTGCCAGACAATCGAGCGCCCGGCGCGATGCGCAACGGTGCCATCGGCGGATCGGACCCCTGCGCCGCCGAGGACTCGCTTCGGGTGGCGGCGGTGTTGATACGGACCGTATTATGCCGACTCGAATCGTCCGTCCACGCTTGAGAGTGACCCCGAGCTTGCGGTCATGGCGCATTCAACATGCGCTGGCTGCCGCTCGAAAGGACGACAATCCGGTCCATGTCCATGCCGATTGTCCAGCCATCAGACAGCTCGCCACCTGAACGGTACACGCTGCAGCGGTGGTTGCCGCGGCTGACCGACCTCATTCGCCAGGCCGGCGATGTCGTGATGACCGTCTACGCCGCGCCCATCGAGGTTGAGAGCAAGACGGACCATTCCCCGGTGACAAGGGCCGACCGGCAGGCAGAAGCGGTAATCCTTGCGGGTCTGGCCTTGTTGGCGCCCGACATTCCCGTGGTGGCCGAGGAAGCCGTGGCCGACGGACAGGTGCCCGATGTGGGCCAGACATTCTGGCTGGTGGATCCGCTCGATGGCACGCGCGAGTTCGTTTCGCGAAATGGTGAGTTCACGGTCAACATTGCCCTGATTCATGACGGTGTGCCGATCCTGGGCTTGGTGCTGGCGCCTGCTTTGGGGAGCCTGTTCGTCGGTGGTCCTCAGCTGGGGGCCTGGATGGAAAGCGGCGGCGCTCGCCAAGCCATCCGCGTGCGCAACGTGCCAGAAGACGGGCTGACGGTGGTGGCCAGCCGCTCCCATGGCGACGTTGCGGCACTGGAAGCCTTTTTGGCGGGTCGTCGCGTGGCTGCCATGAGCAGTGTCGGGTCTTCGATGAAGCTGTGTCAGGTGGCCAGGGGTGGGGCCGACGTGTATCCCCGCCTGGGCCGAACCATGGAGTGGGACATAGCAGCCGGACATGCCGTGCTGCTGGGTGCGGGGGGCGCCGTGTTGACGCTGGATCACCGGCCGCTGGTTTACGGCAAGCCCGGGTTCGAGAACCCCCACTTTGTGGCCTGGGGCCATCCACCTGTCATGGAGTGAGCCAGTCCGCCGCGGTTCCCGCGGATGATGGCGGAACGACCAGGCCAATGCTGGCGCCGGCCATTCAGTCGCCTTGCGCAGGCGCAGCGTCCCGGCGGGTCCAGCGCCGGGACGACATCCCCAGGAGGAAGGCCAGTCCATCGCCGGTCAGGGTCACCAGCCGCATGCTGATGCCCAGGCCGACGGCGGCGCCGGAGCCGACCACCGGTGTCAGCAGCACCACCATCATGGCCTCGCGCACGCCGAGTCCACCCGGCGCACCCGGCACGACGTAGCCGACCAGCCAGGCCGCGGCAAACAGAAAGGTCAGAGGCAACAACGGCGCCTGCTCGACCTGGAAAAACCAGACTGCCTGCAGTTGAAGGGCCACGCCCAGCACGAAAAAGCACACCGTCAGCAGAACCGACACCATCAGGGCGGTGCCCAGTCTCGGCGGTGCCAGCGGCTTTCCGCCCCCGACACGGGCACTGAGCGCCGGAGCGAGCCGATTGACCGCGTGGATGCCCAACCAGGGTCCGGCCAGCAGCAGGACGGCCAGCGCGCCCAGCTCCACGATGCCCACCTGCGGCAGGGAAATCCGTGCGCTGCTGTCCAGGTAGAAGACCAGCGCCAGCGCGGAAAAGCCGGCGCCGATCGCCAGCGTCCAGGCCATCTCGATCAGCAGGGTGCCGGCGGTGACACCCATGGGCACACCCGCCGTGCGACCCATCACGGCCCGGCCGGCGAAATGCCCCACGTTGCCCGGCAGGTATTTGCCGATCTGCGAGATCGCCACGATCTGCATCGCCTGGCCGACAGGCAACCGAATCGACTGGTCTCGCAGCAGCAACATCCACATCAGGCCAATGAAGGCCGATGTCATGGCAATGCCGGCGGCCGCCAGTACGAAGACGGCGACGGTGGCGGGCCCCCAGTCGATGGGCGGAATGTCGCCAAACCGTCGGACCAGTTCGCGCAGGAAATAGGCGGTGGCCAGTGCCACCAGCACCCAGGACAGGCGGCGCAGCCAGCGCTGGGTGGGTGACGGGGGCGTTTTCATGGCGAATCGGCGTCGACGACCCCACCCGTTCCGGGC
>JALOSN010000240.1 GCA_025458415.1 Hydrogenophaga sp. | reverse complement strand
CGAGCCGGCCGATCTGGCCCGGGCCGCCCGCCTGGGCGAACAGTGGGGCTACGACGAAATCAACCTCAATTGCGGCTGCCCGAGCGAGCGGGTGCAGCGCGGCGCTTTCGGTGCCTGCCTCATGGCGGAGCCGGCCCTGGTCGCAGATGGGGTCAGGGCCATGCGCGACGTCGTGTCCATTCCGGTGACGGTCAAGCACCGCATAGGTATTGACCGCGAGGAACGTTACGGCTTCGTTCGCGACTTTGTCGGTCAGGTCAGTGAGGCTGGCTGCCAGGTGTTCATCGTGCACGCGCGCAATGCCTGGCTGCAGGGCCTGAGCCCGAAGGAGAACCGTGAGATTCCTCCGCTGCGCTACGAATTGGCCTACCGATTGCGGGTCGACTTCCCCGATCTGGTGATCGTCGTCAACGGCGGCATCACCGGGTCGGACCTGATTCCCGGCCACCTCGCCCAGGTTGATGGCGTGATGCTGGGCCGTTCGGCCTATCACCACCCCTGGATGATGAGCGAGTGGGACCACCGCTTCTTCGGGGATCCGTTGAGGCCGCCCACACGTGCGGCGGTGGAGCTGGCCATGGTGGACTACATGGAACGGGCCCATGCAGAGGACGGCTGTCCGTGGTACGCGATTGCGCGACACATGCTGGGACTGCGCCACGGATTGCGAGGCGCCCGGCGTTGGCGTCAGGTCTGGAGCGACCACCGGCTCAAGCCCTTGCCGCCGCGTGAGGTGTGGGCCATGGCGCAACAGCATGTGGCGGACGAGACGGAGGACACAAGCGCGCCGCGGGAGTTCGAATCGGCTGCCGTGCTCCGGACCGATGCGAGGGCCGTTGCTTGACCCCACCTGAACTGAAGCCCGCGATCGATGCACCGGTGCAGCTGCTGGCCCTTGCTGCAGGTCGGGTGGCCATCTACCAGAGTGGGTGCGACATCGCAGAGCTGCCGCCGCTGCTGCTGGTCCACAGCGTCAATGCCGCGGCCTCCGCTGCCGAGGTGCAGCCCCTGTTCGATCATGCAAGATTGCATCGGACCGTCTGGGCCATGGACCTGCCAGGTTTCGGGTTGTCCGATCGGCCCGACGTCGCCTATTCGCCCCAGATGATGACCGACGCTGTGTCCGCGGTGCTGGCCGAACTGTGTGCCCGCGCAGGTGTTGCCCAGGTGGATCTTCTGGCGGTGTCTCTGGGCTGTGAGTTTGCGGCACGTGCCGCGCAGGCAACGCCATTGCGGATCCGGCGCCTGGCGATGGTGAGCCCCACGGGATTCTCGGCAAAGCGGCGTCCGCATGGACCGCCAGGAACCACGCGCGTGATTCCATGGCTGGACCGCTGGCTGCGCAGTTCGGCCTGGGGTGACCGCATCTTCCGCCAACTCACGCGGCCCGGTGTCATTCGCTACTTCCTCAGGCGCACCTTCGGCAGCCCGGCCATCGATGACGCGCTCTGGCGCTACGCTGTCGCCACCACGCGCCAGCCGGGTGCACGCCATGCGCCATTGCGCTTCGTCTCAGGCGCCCTGTTCAGCGCCGATGTGACCGACCTCTACAACCGGCTGCAAATGCCGGTCTGGGTGTCCATGCCGACGCGGGGTGACTTCACCGACTACGACGGCCGCAGCGCATTCGAATCGCGTTCTCATTGGCGCTTCCAGCGAATGGAGGGTGGCGCTCTTCCTTACTTCGAAGACAGCCAGGCCTTTCACGCACTGCTGGACCCGTTCTGGCACTGAGCCGGTCGGGCTGTTGACGTTCGCACGACCTAGAGCCCCAGAGCGCCCAGATCGATCAGGCCGTCCTGTACCGGGGGGCACCAGTAGTAGGCGCCGGTTTCGGGCTCGGTGAAGGTGAACAGGGCATCGGTCAGGCCATCTTCGGCACCCGCCATGCGGCGCAGCTGGGCCTCGAAGGCGTCAAAGCTGTGTCCGAAGGCGGTGAACACCAGACCTCCGTCGTTGCCTTCTGCCCATGGCATGGAGCGCCGCAGTACAAAAGCCTCCGGATCGAAGCTCTCCTGGGCGGTTCGTTTGACGTGGGCGGTTTCGGGCGCGTCATCCAGCTCTTCATTGCTGTCCCGGGCGCGCCCGACCGTGTGGTCCTGCTGCTCGTGCGACATGGCTTCGAATCGGCTCATGTGGTGGTGCCACCGCTGTACGGCCACAAAGCTGCTTCCAGCCAGGTGGGGGCCTGCCGAAGCGGGAAGCAGGGCCACCTCTGAAGCTCTGTCACCCTGGGGGTTTTCCGTGCCGTCCTCGTAGCCGGTCAGGTCCCGACCGCCGTTGTGGTTGAAAGCGTCGGTGATGTGCTGGACATCAAAGGCCGGTGCCAGCAGTGTTTCCAAGTGCCGGCTGCGGATCAGCAGCTGGCCGCGGTCGGTGCCACGCAGCCAGAGCCAGAGATCGGCGGGTGTGGCCGGCAGCTTGATTCGGGCGCCATCAATACCGCGGAAACTCCTGAGCCCGGGAATCTGGGCATTGAGCTCTCCGATCAGGGATGCGCCCAGGCCAACGACGGTGTCCGAGCCGTCGGCCTGACTGGCCAGGCGGCGCAGAACGGTGCGCGGGTCGGCACCGACGCGCAGCTGGCAGGTCAAGTAACGGGCGTGGGGCGGAATCGACTCGAGAATGCCCGCCTGGGCGAGCGTGGAAAGTGGCATGGCGCTGGACTCCAGTGACGGCCTGTCCCTGATGCAGGGCGTCTGGACCGGAATTTACCAGCCTGGCGGACGGATGCCGCGGTGACCGGCGGTCTCAGGTGGCTGCTTCCAGGCCTTGGCGGAAATGGTCTCTCATGCGCCGAAGGGCCAGGGCGCCATCGCGCGCTTCCAGGGCGGCCATGACGGCGCGGTGCTCGGCCAGCGATTCCTCAATGCGGCCCGTCTTGAACAAGGAGCTGTGCCGGTTGAGCTTCATGACCTTGCGCAGATCGGTCACCATCTGCAGACGCCAGCGGTTGTCGGCAATCTCCAGCAGGCGCAGGTGGAAGGCTTCATTGATGGCGAAGAAGCGGTCGCGGTCGGCCGATGCTTCTTCCAGTTGCTGATGCAGTGCGCGCAATTCGGCCCGCTGGGTTTCGGTTGCCCGTTCCGCCACCACGCCGGCCGCGTCCGATTCCAGCAGCGACAGCAGGTGGTAGACGTCGGCCAGGTCTTTCTCCGACACTTCGGTGACATAGGCGCCGCGCCGCACCTTCATGGTCACCAAGCCTTCGGCCGCCAGTACCTTCAGTGCCTCGCGCAGTGGCGTCCGGCTGATGCCGTATTCCTCGGCGAGCTTGAGTTCGTCGATCCAGCTACCCGGCTCCAGTTCGCGGCGGAAAATGCGCTGTCGCAGCAGTTCGGCCACTTCTTCGTACAGGGCGCGGGGAGCGAGGGACAGGGCAGACATCGGAATTCGGGGCTGGGCCAATCGTGTGACAGTGGCCGGATTGTAAGGCCTAAACAATATTTTGCATCAATAATTATGAATGACGTAGAATCCGCAACCGGAGTCTGTCCGACCGACCCCACAGGCGGAGCAACACCGCCCGGACTGCGCTGCACCCCCTTGCCAAGTACCCGATCATGACCCAGAAACTGCCCGAATTCACCCCTGCCAGCCTTGAAGCCTGGGCCAAGGCGGCCCAGAAATCCGCGCCCGGTGGCGA
>JALOSN010000239.1 GCA_025458415.1 Hydrogenophaga sp. | reverse complement strand
ATCCCTGTCCGTTCAGGAGCCCTGATGAGCATCCAGTCTGTCGCCACCACCCCGTTCGCAGGCCAGAAACCCGGCACCTCCGGCCTGCGCAAGAAGGTCGCGGTGTTCCAGCAGCCCAACTACCTGGAAAACTTCGTCCAGGCCCTGTTCGACGAGCTGCACGGTGCTGCGCCGGCCACCGGCCAGACCCTGGTGCTTGGTGGCGATGGGCGATTCCACAACCGCACCGCGGTGCAGACCATTCTCAAGATGGCAGCCGCCCGCGGCTACAGCCGGGTGCTGGTCGGCCGGGGGGGCATCCTGTCCACGCCTGCCACCAGTGCGGTCATCCGCCGGCGAGGTGCCAGCGGCGGCATCATCCTGTCGGCCAGCCACAACCCCGGCGGGCCTGACGGCGACTTCGGCATCAAGTACAACGCCACCAACGGTGGCCCTGCGCCCGAGAAGCTCACCGAGGCGGTCCACGACCGCACCCGGTCCATCGATCGCTACCACATCAGCGATGCCGCCGATATCCCGCTCGATGCGCTGGGGACGCACCAGATGGAGGACATGGACATCGAGGTGATCGACCCGGTGGCCGACTACGCGGCTGTACAACGCGAGCTGTTCGACTTCGACGCCATCCGCCGCCTGTTTGCCGGTGGTTTCCGCCTGCGGTATGACGCCATGTGGGCGGTTGGCGGACCGTATGCCCAGGCCATCATCGAAGGTGAGCTGGGTGCCCCGGCCGGCACGGTGGTGAACGCCGAGCCCAGGGAAGACTTCGGCGGCCTGCACCCCGACCCCAATCCGGTCTATGCCGACGACCTG
Source organism: Hydrogenophaga sp. (assembly GCA_025458415.1). Taxonomy (GTDB): domain Bacteria; phylum Pseudomonadota; class Gammaproteobacteria; order Burkholderiales; family Burkholderiaceae_C; genus Hydrogenophaga. The sequence goes on along the minus strand of JALOSN010000239.1, from coordinate 2,850 downwards.
GTGGCCCACCTGATGGCCGCCGGTGCGCCCGACATGGGCGCCGCCTCCGACGGCGATGCCGACCGCAACATGATCCTGGGTCGTGGCTTCATCGTCTCACCCTCCGACAGCCTCGCGGTGCTGACCGCGCACGCCCACCGGGTGCCCGGCTACCGGCGCGGCCTGGCCGGTGTGGCGCGCTCCATGCCCACCTCCACGGCGGTCGACCGCGTCGCCAGGGCCATGGGCATGCCCTGCTTCGAAACGCCGACCGGCTGGAAGTTTTTCGGCAACCTGCTCGACGCCGGCCAGGTCACGCTGTGCGGCGAAGAAAGCTACGGCACCGGTTCGGACCATGTGCGCGAGAAGGACGGTCTGTGGGCGGTCCTGTTCTGGCTCAACCTGGTGGCGGTCACCGGGCAATCGGTCGAGGAACTGGTGCGCGGTGTCTGGCGAACACATGGTCGCTGCGTGTATTCCCGCCACGACTACGAAGGCATCCCGACCGAGCGGGCGGACGCCTTGATGGCCGAACTGCGCAGCCGCCTGGACCATCTGGCCGGCCAGACCGTGGCGGGCCAGCACATCGCCTGGGCCGATGACTTCAGCTACACGGACCCGGTGGACGGCTCGGTGAGCCAGCGCCAGGGTGTGCGGGTAGTGCTGGAAGACTCCTCACGCGTGGTGTTCAGGCTCTCGGGCACCGGTACCGAGGGCGCCACCCTGCGGGTCTATCTGGAGCGCCACGAGCCGGATGTGGCCCGGCACGACGTGCCGGTGCAGCGGGCCCTGGCGCCGCTGGTGCAACTGGCCGCAGAGCTGGCCAGCATCGAACGACACACCGGCATGCAAGCGCCCAGCGTGATGACCTGAACCCGACCAGGCGCGGGTTTCAGACCTTGAGGAACAGGTCCTGGTCGGGCGCGAAGCAGGCGTGCAGCGGCAGCAGGGCGCCGCCCAGGGCCCGGGCATCCGATCCGATGCTGCCCAGCTCCAGCCGGGGTGGGTGCAGCAGTCCTTCCCAGTTGTAGGAGCGCAGCGCCTGCGCCGTCTGTGTGTGCAGGGCCTGCAGCAAGGTGGGCGCGACCGCCCCGTCCATCACCACCGCCTCCACATCGAGAAAGGCCGTGCCCGAGACGATGCACTGGGCCAGCGCCAGCGCGGCCTGGGAAACCCAGGCCTGGGTGTGGGGCTGCCAGGGCGACTGCAGGGCCCGCTCGTCGTACGCGGCCATGGGCTCGAGTCCGTGCTCGCGAAAGCGCTGCTCCAGATCCCACAACGAGGCCAGGCTGAGCAGTTGCGGCGGCTTGTCGGCGTCGTCATGGCCCGCGGTGCGCAGGGGCAGCGAGGCCACCGCACCGGCATTGCCATGCAGACCGCGGTGCAGGTGCGAGTTCAGGACCAGGCCACCCCCGACAAAGGTATCGAGGAACAGGTACAGGAAGCTGCGCAGATCCCGACCGCGCCCCTGCAACAGCTCGGCCACACAGGCCGCGGTGGTGTCCTTGGCATAGCTCACCGGCAGATCGGTCATGCCCTGCACTTCCGATGCCAGATCCACCTGGTTCCATGCTTCGGACTGGGTATCGGTGAGGCCCAGCAGGCGGTGCCACCCGCCCAGCTGGAACGGGGCAGCCAAACCCACCCCCACCACCCGCCCGCGCAGCGGCCCCAGGCCGTCGAGCAGGTCATCCAGGTGAGACCGGATGGCGGGCAGGAGCACCTGGCTGTCCGGGAAGGCGTAATCCAGCACACGCCGCTGACGAACATGGCCTGTGAAGTCGACCAGCAGCCAGTCGGTGCTGCGCCGTCCGACCTTGATGCCGATGGCAAACGCGCCGTCCGGGTTGAGGCCGATGGGCACCGAGGGCTGTCCGACCTTGCCCCGAACCGGCGCACTGCGCACCAGCAGGCCGTCTTCATCCAGCCGGGCGGTGATGAGGCCGATGGCCTGTGCGGTCAGGCCGGTCAGGCGGGCGAGCTCGGCCTTGGGCAGGCTCCCGTGGGTGCGCAGCGACTGCAGCACCACCCGCTCGTTGAACTGCCGCACCCCGATCTGGTTGGAACCACGCGGGCGCAGGCGCAAGGGTGCAGCCGGCGGTGATTCCTGGAGGTCTGGATCGACGGGATTCACGGGTCGGACGTCGGTTGATGCGTTGTGTTCAGGGGCGCAGGGCCAAGCCTAGCACGCCCTTGCGCAGCAGGAAGTTGCCCCAGGGCTCCAGCTCGCCGGTGACGACAATGGCACAGGCCTGCCTCACGCGCTCATAGAAGGCGTAGCGCTCCACGCCTTCGGCCTGCCCCTCGTGCAGACCATGGCGGGCCAGAACGGCCAGCGTCTCGCGCTGCAGGGCCGAGCGGTAGCCGGGCTCGGACCCGCCCACCTGCATGTAGACCACCGGGTGCGGCACGTCCTCGGCCAGCGGCAACACACTGGCCACCGCATCCATGGCGCGCGCCAGACCCACCCCGGGCAGGCGCAGCACCGCCTTGCCAGCCCCCAGGCTCATGACGGCGAAGTTGGCATCGGCCAGCACCACCGCGTCGTCGTGCCCCATCCCGGCCAGCAGCTTGAGCAGCTCCGGGCTGAGCAGGGGATCAATGCCTTTGAGCATGTCGGTACCTCAGGCCAGGCATTCGGCCGGGAGCTGGTCCACCGTCATCGCACCGGTCATCACCGCCACGGTGTCGCTCATGCTGATCTTCTTCGGGTTCACCACCGCGGCGCGCTTGCCCAGGCGGGCGATGTGGATGCGGTCGGCGATCTCGAACACGTGCGGCATGTTGTGGCTGATCAGGATGACGGGCAGGCCCTTGTCACGCACCCGGCGGATCAGTTCCAGCACCATGTTGCCTTCCTTCACGCCCAGC
>JALOSN010000238.1 GCA_025458415.1 Hydrogenophaga sp. | reverse complement strand
TGTGTCACCCCAGATTCCCTTTCTCAATGACGACATGGAGCAGGTGCTGCAGGCGGCCGCCGAGGCTGGCGCCACGCGCGCCTTCTACCAGGTGCTGCGTCTGCCCTGGGAGCTCAAGCCCATGTTCCGCCAGTGGCTGCAGCAGCAGGTACCCGAACGGGCCGAGCGCATCATGGCACGCGTGCAGGACCTGCATGGAGGTCAGGACTACCGCGCCGACTTCGCCACCCGCATGAAGGGGCAGGGCATCTGGGCCGACCTGATCCGCCAGCGATTCATCAGGGCCTGCCAGCGGCTGGGCCTGCTGGGTGAGCGTCAGGCGCTCGACAGCAGCCGGTTCACGCCATCGGCCCTGCAGGGACAGCGCGGCCTGTTCGACTGATCCGTCATCGGATGGCGTGGACCTGACCCGGCAGGGCGGTTCCGGCGCCAGTGCGCACCGGCATGATGTGAACCATGTCAAGGTCCAGGCACAAGCGCAAGATCTGGCCGGGTTGCAGCGGCAAGACCTGGGGGCCGGTCAGCATGAGACGGAAAACGGCCTGCGGACCCGTGTCACAGCGCAGGTGGAGCAGCCAGACCTCGCCCAGATGGCGCAACTGGTCCAGCCGGACCGTGAGCTGCAGTCCTCTTGTTGGTCGGCCGCCCGGGATGTCCAGAGCGTCCGGGTCAGCGCCACACAACTGCAGGCCCTCTCCGGGAACCACCCAGCTCACCCGTTGACCCACAGCGATGCGGCCCTTGTCGCGCACCGGCAGTCGCAGGCCATCCGGACCCTGACCCCAGCGCAGCCAGCCGCTGCCTGATTCACTGTCGACATCCGGCCCTTCCCACACCCCCTCGAACCGGTTGGCCAGACCCACGATGTCGGCCACCCTCGGGTTGCGCGGCGTGCGGTGGATGGCATCCGCCCGTCCCTGCTGCAGCACCACGCCTTCGGCCATCACCACCAGCTCGTCGGCCAGCAGCCGCGCCTCGTGCAGGTCGTGGGTCACCAGCAACATCGGCACCGCAATGTCTTCCCGCAGCTCCGCCAGCAGGCCGTACAGCTGCTGCCGGGTCATCTGGTCGACCGCAGAGAACGGCTCATCCAGCAGCAGCACCTGGGGTTCGCGTACCAGGGCGCGGGCCAGGGCAACCCGCTGCTGCTGGCCGCCCGACAGGTCCGTGGGCCGACGCTGCATCTGTTTGTCCGTCAGCCCCACCCGCTCCAGCATGGCCTTCGCCTGCGCCAGTCGCAGCGGCCCCCGCAAGGGCAGGGCCACGTTGTGCAGGGCGCTCAGGTGCGGCATCAGCGCATAGTCCTGGAAAACCAGGCCCACGCGGCGAAACTGTGGTGGCACGAAGACACCCGCAGCGCTGTCGCACCAGAGGCTGTCCCCAACGTGGATACGGGCGTTCTGCGGCTGCATCAGGCCGGCCACCGCCCGCAGCAGCGATGTCTTGCCCGCGCCCGACGGACCCACCAGGGCCACCAGTTGCCCCGGTTCGCAGTGCAGCGATCCGGCCAGCCGCATGGGCTGCACCTGGTCGATGGCCACTTCCAGTGTCATGCCAGTGCCCCCGAACGCCCGCCATGCGCCAGTCGTCGGCTGGCCAGAAGGGACGCGGTCACGGCCACCATGGAGACCACCACCAGGGTGAGCGACATCAGGTGAGCGCTGGTCAGGTCGAAAGCCTGCACCCGGTCGTAGATGGCAATGGCCATGGTCTTGGTTTCGCCCGGGATGTTGCCGCCCACCATCAGCACCACACCGAACTCGCCCAATGTGTGCACGAAGGTGATGACGAGCGCCGAGAGCACGCCGGGCCAGATCAGCGGCAGTTCGATGCGCCAGAAGATCTCGATCGGTCGCAGTCCGTTGACCAGTCCGGCTTCCAGCAACTGCCGGGGAATGGACTCATAGGCCCTCAGCATGGGCTGAACCATGAACGGTATGTTGAACACCACCGATGCCACCACCAGACCGGTGAAGTTGAACGTGAGCGACAGGCCCCACTGTGACTGCAACCACTGGCCGACCCATGAGTTGCCGCCCAGGCCGACCAGCAGGTAGTAGCCCAGCACCGTGGGCGGCAGCACGAGTGGCATCAGGATGGCGGCCTCCAGCCAGGCCTTGCGGCGCCAGCGGGTTCGTGCCAGCCAGCGCGCCAACAACAACGAGGGCAGCAGGAGCACCAGCAAGGTCACCGCAGCCAGCTCCACCGAAAGGGTCAGCGCTTGCCAGTCCATGGTCGGCTCACGCGGTCAGCGTGGCATGTCGAAGCCGTAGCGCTTCATCACGGCCTGAGCAGCTGGCGTGGACAGGTGGTCGTAGAAGGCCTTGACCGCCTCGGGTGCGTTTTTCAGCAGCACCATGCGTTGTCCGAGCGGGCGGTGCCAGTCTTCGGGAATGAGCGAAAACGAACCCATTCGCTGCAGGGCTGGCGTCAGCGCCAGCGACTCGGCGACGATGCCCCCCTGCGTCGAACCGGAGACGGCAAACTGGGCGGTCTGGGCGATGTTCTCGCCCATCACCAGCTTCGGCTCGATGGCCTGCCACACACCGGCGTGCTGCAGCGCTTCCTTTGCCCGCATGCCATAGGGCGCATGTTCCGGATTGGCGATGGCAAAGCGTCGCAGCCGCCCGTCGCTGATGGCCGCAGCCAGATCGCGGAGCGAACCATCGGCCTTCAGTGGTGAGCCGCTGGGCACCAGGATTCCGATCCGGCCGAAGGCGTACAGCCGCCCACGGTCCTGCGTCTTGCCGGCGTCGGCCAGTTTGAACACGAAGTCCTCGTCGGCCGACATGAACATGTGAAAAGGCGCTCCCTGCAGAATCTGAGAATAGAAGTTGCCCGAGGAACCGAAAATGAAGCGCAGTCGATGGCCGGTCTGGCTCTCGAACTGTGCCCCCACCTCTTCTAGGGCCACCTTCAGACTGGAGGCCGCGACCACCGTAGGTGCCTGAGCCGAGGCCGTCTGCATGGCCAGTGCAAGCAGCGGGGCCATGATCAGCCATCGCCTGAGCGATGAGAACGTGTGCATGGGCTGACGCTTTACAAGCAGGGTTGGTCTATGGACAATCGTTATCTTCCGGGAAGTATATCGAAATATCTTTCCGGAAAGATATCGGTGGTAGGTCGGAAGGCCCGACCTGTTTCTCCTGTCTGCTCTGTACTCTCCCGCATGTGCCCCCCAAGTCCGCTTGACCCGCCCAGTCCCCGAGTGCGCATGCGGCTGCAATCGGCGGATCACATCTTCATCGGCCCTGGCCGGGCTGATGTGCTGCAGGGCATTGCCGAGACCGGCTCCATCGCAGAAGCCGGGCGCCGCCTGGGCATGAGCTACCAGCGTGCCTGGTCACTGGTGCAGTCCATGAACGCCGATTTCGCCGAGCCCCTGGTCGACAAGCAGCGCGGCGGCCAGACTGGTGGCGGTGCCGTGCTCACCCCGATGGGCCGGACCGTGCTGGAGGCCTACCGGCAGGCGGAACAGAGCGCATTGAAGGCTGCCCAACCGGCCTTGCGGAAAATACGGTCCTGCCTGCGCCGTCCTGGTTGAGCGAACGGGCCGGTGTACCGGGCAACATCGGCCATCAACAGCCGCGCTGCGGCTTCTCCGCTGATGCTGTCGGCCAGCACGATCGCTTTGTCCCCGCCTGGGTGGGCACGCACCTGCCAGATGCTTTCGGGTCGTTGGCCGCTTACCTGCATCCGGTAGCTGCTGTGCACGCTCAGCCCGCTCACGGCCTGGGTATCCCAGTGGCGCGTGCTTACAGGCAAGCCCAGCAGCCGCCGCACGATGGTGATGCCCTGGCTGCGGTCCAGGGTTGTGGTTCGCCGGTTGAGCAGAAGCCACAGGCTCAGCACCAGCGCCAGCAGGCCAAGCCCTCCGAACAGGATGCCCATGAACCCGCCCAGTGCTCGCACATGCCACAGATAGCCGCCCGAGATCACGAACACCACGCCCATGAACAGCCAGGGCAGTTGCGCACGCCGCATGCGCGCATAGGGCTGATCCAGCACGAGGAGCCCCTGCAGATCCATCTCGACGCGGCAGACGGCGTCGATACGCTCGCGCAGCAAGGCCTCATCCTCTGCCCGATGCGCCGATGCGGTGCCGAACATGGCATCGGGTGCACCGAAGCTGGCGCTGGCACCGGTGGCGAACACGGGGATGTCGTACGTCGCGTTGAACCCGTCTTCCAGCCCCTGGCCGTCAACGCTGACCCGCCACACGGTGCCAT
>JALOSN010000237.1 GCA_025458415.1 Hydrogenophaga sp. | reverse complement strand
TGCCGTACTTGGCGATGGCGGCCAGCGTGTCGCCACCGCCGGCGATGCTGAAGGCACTGCTCTCGGCAATGGCCTGTGCGATCACCTGGGTGCCGTTCTCGAAGGCCGCGAACTCGAACACGCCCACCGGGCCGTTCCAGACGATGGTGCCGGCCTGTTTCAGTTTTTCGGCCAGCTTGGCGGCGGTCTTGGGGCCGATGTCCAGGATCAGGTCGTCGTCGGCCACGTCGGTCGCGGCTTTCACCGTCGCTTCGGCGTCGGCTGCGAAGGCCTTGGCGCAGACCACGTCTTCGGGGATCGGCACCTCGGCGCCGCGCGCCTTCATGGCTTCGATCACCGCCGTGGCTTCACCCACCAGGTCGGGCTCGGCCAGGCTCTTGCCGATCTTCAGGCCGGCGGCCAGCATGAAGGTGTTGGCAATGCCGCCGCCCACGATCAGGCGACGATCAGGCCGTCCACGTTCTTCGCGAGGGACTGGAGGATGGTCAGCTTGGTGCTGACCTTGGAGCCGGCGACGATGGCCACCAGCGGGCGCTTGGGGTTGGCCAGGGCCTTGCCGATGGCGTCCATCTCGGCCGCCAGCAGCGGGCCGGCGCAGGCGATGGGGGCGGTCTCGGCGATGCCGTAGGTGGTGCCTTCGGCGCGGTGGGCGGTGCCGAAGGCGTCGTGCACGAAGATGTCGCACAAGGCGCCCAGCTTGGCGGCCAGTTCGGGCTTGTTCTTCTTCTCGCCCACGTTCAGGCGGCAGTTCTCCAGCAGCACGACTTCACCAGGTGCCACCGAAAACTCGCCGTCGACCCAGTTGGCGATCAGGCGCACCGAGCGGTCCATCAGCTGCCCCAGGCGGGCGGCGACGGGGGCCAGCGAGTCTTCGGGCTTGAATTCGCCCTCGGTCGGGCGACCCAGGTGGCTGGTGACCATGACCGCTGCGCCGGCATCCAGCGCCATCCGGATGGCCGGGATGGACGCCCGGATACGGGTGTCTTCGGTGATGCGGCCGGCGTCGTCCTGCGGCACGTTCAGGTCGGCCCGGATGAAGACGCGTTTGCCTTTGGCTTGGCCCTGGGCGCAGAGGTCGGAGAAGCGGATGAATTGCATGGTGGGGAATGGGGTCGGGAAAACGACAACTTTCTATTGTAGGAGTCCCCGCCCCTCATTGGGCCCCACCGATCAGTCGTCGTCGTGGTCCCGGTGGCGGTCGCTGCCGGCCGAGAGGCTGCTCAGTGCCTTGGCCGACAACAGTCCGTCGGGCGACTGCTGCCATTCCCAGGACCCGTAGGCCAGGACAGCAGCCAGCAACAGGATCGCCAGCCAGACCCGGTTCTTCTGCACCAGGTTCGGTCCGGGTCCGGCGGTGCGACCGGTGAACATGGTCGCGGCCTGGTTGTGGCGGCGCACGACGCTCAGGACCGTGATCAGGGCCAGGTGGGCGAGCACCACCAACAGCATGGTCTCGCCGAGGAACCCGTGGACTTCCTCCAGCCAGTCGCCACCGAGAAAGTCGCCCCAGTCGTTGTAGGTGCCGTAGCCGCTGAAGGTCAGCGGGACGACCATGACCAGCAGCGCCAACACCGCCAGGGCCATCAGCAGGTTCTGACCCTGACGCCAGTTGATGTCCGACAGCGCCGTGGCCGCGGGCAGCGACTTCAACCAGAGGGGCACGCCGCTGAGCTTGCGCCACAGCAGGCCCAGCCTGGCCTGATGGGGTCCGAACAGGCCGTAGAGCACACGAAAGCCCAGCAGTCCGGCCATGGTGTAGCCCAGCGTGACGTGCAGCAGTCGCCAGCGTTCACCGTCCGCCGTGAGGTAGGCGCCGAGAAAACTCAGGGCAAACAGCCAGTGGAACATGCGCGTCGGTGCGTCGATGACCAGCCGGCCTGGCTGGGTTGGGGTCTGTGGTGCCGCTCCAGCGGATGGCATGGGGGTGGTGGCGTTCATGCTTGCTCCCTTGGGTTCAGTCGTTCCACGCCTGCCGCTGGCGAGCGCTCATGCCGGCGGGGAACTGCAGGTTGTCATCGTCGTAGTCACCCCGGTCGGCGCCGGTGTGGCAGGCCGCACAGTTGGCCGCGCTCTTGACGCTGGGCAGCTTCCAGGTGGCGGGTTCGATCTGGCGGTGCTTGCGCTCGAACCAGGCCGAGCGGGTGATGCGGTCTTGTGGTGGCGCTTCGGCCACCCGCTTGTAGGTGCCGGCGTGGGCCTGCAGCCAGGTGTTCAACTGGTGGACCGTGGCGGCGTCCAGCGAGGCATCGGTACCATAGTGTTGGTCCAGCCCGGTCATGATGCGCTGCCATGAACGGGCGGGCAGCATGCCGGGCGGGTAGGCGGTGTGGCAGGCCGCGCATTCCTGGGTGTAGGACGCCGGCACGTCGCGCGGCAGCTGCCGGCCGCTGTCGGCATGGGCCACCGACAGGGTGGCCAGGCCCAGGCTGGCGGCCAGCCAGAAGGATCGGGTCAGGGTGGGGTGTTTCATGGGTGTTCTCGGGAATGTGAGGGCAGCACCGTGCTTCACTTGATGCTGTTCAGCCAGGCCAGCACATCGGCCTTCTCGGAGGCCGTGCATTCGCGGCTGAGCACGTCCTTGCAATTGCGGCGGAACCATTTGTCCACCTTGGCGGTGTCGGTCAGGGCCTGGGGGTTGTAGGCCGGTGCCAGCGGCGCGATGCGCTTGCCTGTGCTGGCGTGTTTGCCGTCGGCCGTGGGTGGTGACCCATGGCAGGACGCGCAGGACCACTCGCCGCCGTGTGTCGTGGTGAAGAACTGCTGGCCACGTGCCGGACTGGGCGTGGTGCCTGCGGTGGCGGTCCACTGGGTCTGCAATTGGGTCGGGGTGGTGTCGGCCGCCTGGGCGCCCCAGCTGCCCACCAGGAGCAGGAGCATCAGGGTTCGTTTCATCGTGGGTTCCTCCGGTGCGGTCAAGCCGTTTCCGCTGTCAGCAGATCCTGGGAACGCAGTCTGCGCCTGGGCTCATGAACCGACCATGAACAGGTCGTTCATGCCATGTTCATGAACCCGAAGGGTGCCTGGGGTGGGCATTCAGGGCCGCGTTGTGCAGGCGGTGGTCACAAAGCGTTGCAAATGGATACCCACAAAGAAACACCGCTTTAAGCCGACTTAAGGTTTCGCTGCCTACCATTTCTCCTGGTGCCATTGCAGCGTCAAAGCTGTTGTCCAAACAGGAGATCCCATGAATCCAGTCGTTGGTCCTTTACATCAAAGAGTCTGGCGCATGGCCATGCGCCCCATGCTGGCCGTGGCATTGGCGACCGCCTTGACCGCCTGCGGCGGTGGTGGCGATGGCGACAGCTCACCGACCGGAACGCCGACCGCCAGGAGCTTCTCGGGTGTCGTGACCCAGTTCGACGGCCAGGTGCTGTTGGTCGACGGGATTCCGGTGGACGTGTCCTTGCTGGGCCCCCTGCCGGCTTTCGTGCGTGTGGGTGCACCGGTTGAAGTCGATGGTGTGATGGACAACGGGGTCATCCGTGCCAGCCGCATCGAACTGGACGATGACAGCAGCGACGACTACCCCGATGGCATCCGCAACGAGCTTGAGGGACGCATCACGTCGATGAGCGGGCCTGCGATGTTTTCGATTGAAGGTGTCCCGGTGGATGCCACGGGCGCCCGGGTGCTTCCCGCCGGCTTGACCGTCGGTAGCCTGATCGAGGTCTATGGCATTCTGGTCGACGGCGTCATGGTGGCCTACAAGGTCGAACTGGAAGACGACGACGACGACGATGACGACGACGATGACGATGACGATGACGACGATGACGACGATGACGATGACTGATTAATGTCGGCGCGCGCGGTGCCTGTCGCCGTGCGCGTTCCGGTCGGTCAACCATCCCGCTGCGGCGGGATTTTTTTTGCAGCTGCACCTGCATGCAACTGAAACACCTGCGCACAACCCGTCTTCATGTGGCCTTAAGCGGCCTTCGATGCAATGGCGGTCGTGGGTCCTCCGATCCACTTCGCCATCAACTCATGAAGGAAACACAAACATGTTGGTTCGTACCGCTGCTGTCACACTGATCACCCTCGCTTCCGCCACCGCCGCCCTGGCCGGTCCTGCCTGCCAGGTGCCCGAGGCCAAGTGGATGAAGGAGTCCGACTTCCGCACGAA